>DATGXR010000443.1:0-1884 GCA_035298825.1 Bacteroidota bacterium | reverse complement strand
GCCTTGATTTCGTCATCGGACCGCTCCCAGGTAAGCAGGAAGTCCCGGTTATACATATCTGTTTTCTGACAGGCGAGCGCCTCGAGCTGCGCTGAGAATTTTTGTTGTGTCATTGCTGTGTTGTCCTGTTATTGTTGTATTAAAAAATTTGAATCGCTGCATGTAGGGCGAGATGACATCTCGCCCAAATGATTACAGCAGCCCTTCGGGCTGCAGGCGAAATATCATTTCGCCAAATATCTATAAATAGAAGATTGCCTTCGCAGCGGACGAGTCCTTCATTGGAAGCGTGAAGCGGCGAATGCCGTCAAATTGATAGAGCGCTCCCGCCACGGCTCCGGCAGTCGGCACAAGGCCGATCTCGCCCACACCTTTGGCGCCGAACGGTCCCTCGGGTTCGTGTTCTTCGATCAGGATGACCTCCGTTTCGGGCATGTCCTTTGCCCTGAGAATACCGAGCGAACGGAACTTGTACGATTCGGGCACACCTTCCTTCAGTTTCAACTCCTCGGTCAGCGCATATCCTAATCCCATGTGCACGGCGCCTTCTATCTGACCTTCGATCAGCGTCCGATTGATGATCCGGCCAACATCATGCGCCGCCACCATTTTCTTCAGCTTGCCTTGTTCATCCAAAATGCACACCTGCGTCGCAAATCCGAATGTCATATGCGTTCGCGGCTTGTCCGTTTTCGCATCGAGCGCCGTCGTATAGTCGATCACCACTTCACCCGAATATTTTTTTCCTTTCAGGTCGGCGAGCGTCAGACCTGCATCGAGATCCTTCTTCATTTCCTGCGCCGCACGGATCACCGCCCGGCCGCCAAGCACCGTGGCACGCGATGCTGTCGTCATCCCGCACGGCGTGGGCTGCGTCGTATCGATCTTGACACGCACCGAACGCGGATCGATGCCGGTGACTTCGCTGAAGAACTGTATCATCACCGTGCAGAAGCCCTGTCCCATTTCAGTGAAGCCGGTGTTGATCGTGATCGTCCCGTCATCGTGCACTGTCGCAATGGCCTGGCCGTATTCGGGCATGCCGTTGCCGATACCGACATTCTTGATACCGCATCCGATGCCCGCGAACTTCGATGAATAGTACGCCTCCTTCACTGCAAGCAGCGTCTTTCGTATCCCGACTGAATGCTCGAAGACCTGACCCGTGCAGAATGTGTCGCCCACATCCACCACGTTCCTCCAGCGCATTTCCCAACCGTCGATGCCGACCCGTTCGGCCAGAATGTCCATCATCCCTTCGATGGCGAATGACGCCTGATTCGCGCCGAATCCGCGCATCGCTCCGCATGGCAGATTGTTCGTGTAGACTGCCACCGCCTCGACGTCGGAGTGCAGAATGTTGTACGGTCCGCAGGCATGACCCGCGGCGCGCTCAAGCACTTTCGTGCCGACCGACGCATAAGCGCCCTTGTCGCCGATCATCCGTGCACGCACCGCGGTGAGCTTCCCTTCGGCGTCGCAGCCGACTGTGTACGTCATTTTGATCGGATGACGCTTCGGATGAAGCCTGATGCTCTCCTCGCGCGTGAGCGTGGCTTTGACGGGCGCTCCCGTGAGCAATGCCATGAGCGCAACCTGACCCTGTATGCTCAGGTCTTCCTTGCCTCCGAATGCGCCGCCGTTTGTGATGAGCGTGACCCTCACACGCTCCTCGCTCAATCCGAGGAACGAGGCGATCTGCTTGCGGTCGTCGAACACACCCTGGCCCTGGCTCAGCACATCCACAATACCGTCTGTCACGGAGGCAATTGCGCTTTCGGGCTCGAGAAATGCATGCTCGATCATCTGCGTTTCGAATGTGCGCGTTTCGACGAACGCCGATGCCTGAAGCGCCGCATCCACATCGCCGCGTTTGATGATCGA
>DATGXR010000442.1:0-11770 GCA_035298825.1 Bacteroidota bacterium | reverse complement strand
CTCGGAATCTGAACGTTCGAGATCGTCTGGCTGTCCACAACGACTGAGACCGGCTTGTCTGCAGAAAGCATCGAACAGTCGATCGAGAAGAGTGCGATGTTGCCGGTCGAGCCGACGAATTTTCTGTTGCCCTGTTCAAGGCGCATCGAGATCGTGCTGAGCTTTTGCTGTTCGATCTGATTGATGACCTCGATCCAGTATTGTTTCGAGGAGACGGCGGGATTGGCCGTCACGAAATCGACCATCTTGATTTTGTCGCTGCTCGCCACCGCATGATGCGAAAAGAAGTCGAACATCGGCATCCAGTCCACGCAGTCCGATCCGGGTTCATCCGAATTGTCCCACCAGTGACCGGCGCCGGGTTCCTCATAGTAAATGAAGTCCTTGTGAAACTTCGACAGATTTTCGACGATCGATCGCGGCTGTGACGGAGGAACATTGTCGTCGACAGCGCCCTGCAGGATGTAGAGACCGGTGCGTTTGAGGTTCGTCGTGAAGGCGTATGTGTCGCTCTGCTTCGTCGCCCGCACGAGCATTTTCTGCACCTCAGTCGAGTCGACAACGGGTCGGATGCGATACGACCAGATGCTGATCCAGCCTGCGCTCGGACCCACTGCGGCAAACTGGTCGGCGTAATTCACGCCGAGCTGCCACGCGCCATGTCCGCCCATCGAATGCCCGGTCAGATAGACGCGGTTCGGATCGATCGAGAATTTTTCTTTGGCGATCGCGAGCACTTCAAGCGCGTCCAACCGTCCCCAATTTTCCCAATTGTAGCCGTAGGGACGGCGATTCGTGGCCGCGACGATGTATCCCCAGTTCTTGTGTCCGTAAGCCTGGGCCTGATTGATCGCCTCGACGCCTGCGCCGTGCAGACTTAAAAAGAGGGCGGGCTTACCTTTCAGTTCAACAGGAGGGTTCACCGCGTAGTACTGAAGGCTTCCGTCGATTGCGCTGAAGAATGTTACCTTATGCGTCTCGCTTGCGGCCATGCTGTGCAGCTCTATAATAGAGGAGGCGAGGACCTCGTCTTTGCCCTGATTCTTTTTCACGATCTCGACATGGAACGGCACGGGACCGCTTGTTTGCTGCGCCGGGAGCTTGATGGCGAAGGGCGCCTTGAGAATTGAAAGGGGCAGGAGTTCGCCGACCGGATAATATTCTGGAACAGATCCCTCGGCCCAGGTCTTGGCAAAGAGTCCGGTGTACGACTGCTCGGTCGCATTGACGATGGGCAGGGCGCCGAATGTCGATGCAGCTTCGCCGATCAGGAGATCGGGCGCCGTGAGGTCGTTGACGGCGAAGAACAGTTTGTTTTGATCGGGATGGATTTTCACTTTCAGCAGTCCGCGGCGGCACTCGAAGACAAATTCATTGACGCCCTTGCGAAGCTTCACCGGGATGTAGACGTAGTCGAAGCGGGGGCCCCAGGATTCGTACGTGTCCTGGAATCCGTAGATATTTCCTGCGCGTGCCAATCCGTTCACATAGACGACGCTGTTGCCATGGGCTTCGATCAGCGCGATTTGTTCCTTATCCGACCGGTACGTCATGGAGACATACGCATAGCCGAGCGAAGAATCACGGAACCATCCGTCGGTCTCGGCGGTGATTGTTCGCCAGGCGCCGAGGGCTTTATTGTCCGAATCGAAGGGTTCGTTCGCCGACGGAGTTTTCCAAGAGCCGGTCTCGAGCGTCGCGATCACGGCATTGGGAGAGATTGTCTGGCTGGGCGCCGGTGGTGCCGCAGCCAGCAGGAGTCCTGTCGTGAGAACGACGGGTGCGGTCGATTGAGCCTGAGCGCTGAAGGCCGACGCCGCGAGCAGCAGCGCCGCAAGAATGAAATTTTTCATATGAGCAGATCCGTTGATTGTGTTGAGTGTTCGATTGAGAAAATTATTGATTCACCGCCTGAACATCTTCTTTGGGCACTTCATGCCTCACGGTGCCGTCGTCCCTGTGATCGCGAACCATTGTCTTCAGGCGATGGAGCATATCCTTGAAATCGCGCAAGCCGCCGATCGTAAACCAGATGATGATGAACAACGATGCGACGAGGTTGATCGTGACGAATGATTTCCAGAATGCCATCCATGAGCTGTCGGGCACGACAGTATAAAAATTGATGAGCGTGCCGATGATGAACACTGTGATCCAGATGAACGTCCATGTGTATGCGGCGATGTAGATCACCTTATCGCCTCTGCTGAATTCCTTCGTGATGCCGAGCACTTTCAATCCCTTGATCGGCACCGCATCGCCGATCACGGTGTCTTCCTTGACCGCATAGATGCCGCGATGCAGCATCTTGTCCATATCGAAATCTTCCTGCTTGCCCATCAGTGAAACGACAACATAGACGAGCGAGGAGACGCCCATGGCGATGCCCCAGAAATATTGTCCGTTGATGGGGAAGTGTGGATAGATCTGCTGGAGAATCACGCCGCCTACAGAGATGATCGAACCGACGATGAGCGCGCTCCATGCGGCTGCCGTGGTGCCTTTCTTCCAATAGAGACCACCGATGATGACGGCGCCGGAACCGCCGACAAAGATGGCCGCGGTGATCGCGAAATATAAAAAGATGTAATCTGTCATCGGGAAGAGCAGGCTGAATGTGAAGATGAAAATGGTGACGCCGAGAATCGAGAGTCGCAAAACGTTCAAGTGCTGTTCGGGCGCAAACGGTTTTTTGCGGAAGGGCATGATCACATCCTGAATGAAGATGCTGCCCCACGAATGCATGTACGAATTATGCGTGCCGATCGTCGCCATGAGCATCACGGCCATGAAGGCGCCCATCACGCCCACCGGAAGGATCTGCGAAAGTACAAGCGGAATGCGGAGCTGGTTCTGTACTTCAGAATTGGCGATCGTGCCGAGCGTGCCGTTCACATTGTTCGTCACGGAGGCGAAATCGGCATTGTGGAGGATCGTATATGCGATGATCGGAATGAAGACAAGGAAAAGCCATTTCGGGATATCGCGCAGATTGCCGAGCACTTCTCCCATTTTTGCCTCGTGCGCGCTTTTGGCCGACGAGTTGAATCCCTGCGATCCCTGCCACGACAATTTTACATAGATGACACCGATGACGTTAATCAGAAAGTACCAGAAATTAAAATCGGGCACTTCGCTTGTCTTGTACGGATTGATGAGCGACGCATTGGCGGGCGCCATCGAGACGGCAGCGAAGATCTGATCCCAGTTCACGAAGAAGAGACAGAACACGATGATGACAAGGAACGTCAGATTTGAAAAGACGCCCTGGATGAATTCGGTGATGATGACGGCGATTTGTCCGCCGGTGAAAACGAAATAGAGTGAGACAAGAAGGAATGCCGCCATCACGACGGGAAACGTCGAGACTTCCATGCCCGCCACTGAGAATGAAAGCGGCGCGCCCACGAAATAGATGAGGAACTTTGCGCTCACAGCGGGGAAGATGCCGAAGTTCAGAAGTCCGGAGATGAAGGCGAGGATGCCGGCGAAGATTCTGAAATTTTTGCTGTAACGGATTTCAAGAAACTGCGCGATTGTCAGCACGCGCGTCTGACGGAATCGATAGAGCACCCAGCCCGAAACGGTGATGCCAAGCAGCACGACCGCCATGATGAATTCCCACCAGCGCAACGCGAAGCCCGCAACATAATTCATTTCCCATTGTCCCACGATCGTGATTGCGCCGATGGCGGCCATGCCCTGCGAGACTGTGATCATGTAACGTCCTGCGGTTCTTCCTGCCGAAAGAAAATCAGCAACGCTCCTCACATATTTTTTGCTAAGGCTTACTCCAAAAATAAGCACCGCCATGCAGAGTGCCACAATGGACCAGTCGATGAGCGATAAATTCATGCTACTCCTCTAAACAGATAAGTGAATTGATTGTGTGGAAAAAAGCGTTTCATGCGTCGGCCATCTGTGCTCGATGTACGGTAGCAATATAAGTAAAATTAATCGGTTTATTCAATAATAAAATATATATAATCAAAATAGGCCTGTTTTTGGGTTTAAAATAAATAATTTAAAGGTATTGCTTTTTAAATTTGGTTAGTTTATTTTTGATGAAAATAAACGATAGTTCATTTTTCCATCCAGATCATTATCACACCATCGGCATTTTTACGCGCGCCCGCCGAAAAATGTCGTCAACGAATGAGGAACATATGTCCGTTCGATACACTTTTTCCCGCATCTGTCTCCTGTTGTCGATCATTCTGATGAGTACCGCGGCGTTTTCCGCGCCGGCCGGTTCGATCAAGGGAACGATCAAGGATGCACAGACAAAGGACCCTCTCCCGTTTGCCAATCTCACGATCAAGGGGACGAGTCTCGGTACCGCTTCTGATATCTCCGGTATCTTCACCATTCAGGCCGTACCGGCCGGTGTGTATAAGCTCCGTGTCGGGTTCATCGGTTACAGGACGAAAGAGGTCAACGTCACGGTGACAGAAGACAAAGCCACGCAGTTGAATATTGTGATGGATCCCGTGAGCATCGAAGGCGATGTCGTTGTTGTGACGGCTCAGGCTCAGGGACAGAACCAGGCCATCAACGAGCAGCTCACATCGACGACGATCAAAAACGTCGTCTCTTCCGCGAAGATCCAGGAGCTGCCCGACGTCAATGCAGCCGAGTCTGTGAGCCGGTTGCCCGGCGTCTCGCTTATCCGCACAGGCGGTGAAGGATCGAAAGTCGTCGTGCGCGGCCTCTCGCCGCAGTACAACCGCATCACGATCGACGGTGTGGAACTTCCTGGCAACTCCACGTCTTCCGATCCCAATGAGCACAAAACACAATTTTCAGACAAGGATGAAGTGTCTCTCACCGGCGACAGGGGATCGGATCTGAGCATGATTTCCTCGAACATGCTTGGAGGCATTGAAGTCATCAAGGCTATCACGCCGGATATGGATGCGACGGTGTTCGGCGGTGTCGTGAACTTTTCAATGAGAAAAGCGCAGAAGATTTCGTTCGAAGCCCCGAAATTCGAAGTGCTCGGGCAGGGAAACCATAACAGCCTCAAGAACACGACGAATGATTATAAATTTGTCGCGTCGTACGAACAGCGCTTCTTTGAAAACAGCTTCGGCGTATTCGCCCAGGGAACGATCGAGAAGAAGAATCTGAGCGACAATGAGATGAGCGCCAACTATGCGTACGGCGGCTCGATCGACGTGACGAGCGTTGATCCCCCCGAATTCAACTCTCTCAATCTCGGCGATGTCTTCCGCGATCGCAAACGCTATGGCGGAACGCTTGTGTTCGATTACGTCTATGAAACCGGCAGCATCGGATTCATGAACTTCTTCTCACGCAGCGACACGAGAACGATCAATCGAAATGAAGATATCCAATTGGAAGCCAATGATCTGTTCTATACAGCGACGAATTCGAATAATACGTTGGACGTCTTCAGCAATCTCCTCAGCGTCAAACAGGAACTCGGGGGATTCAACGTCGATCTGAAGCTTTCACATTCCTTTTCAGGAAGCAAGAGTCCGGATGATGTGAATTTCCGATTCTGGCAGGATGATGCGGGATTCACGAATCTGCTTTCGTCGTTAAAATATGCGGCTTCGGATGTCGTTGATTCCAAGGTCATTCACACTCCTGACAAAGCGGTGTTCTTCAATATCTCAAACATCGATGTGAAATCGAAGGATCGGACGTACAATGCCGCTCTCGATATTACCAAAGATGTGACACTCTCCGATTATTTCTCAACTAAAATTAAATTCGGCGGCGCCTTCAATTATCGTGACCGTTCATATGATTACAATCAGGCCAGCGGCTCCGTGTTTTATGATGACGGCGGACAGGTCGCGGGTGCTATTTCACGGGCTTTCCCCCAGCTTAACTCGACAGGCAACGGAATTACGTTTGCGGATTTTACCGATCCCAGCTACAGTTATGGCGATTTCCTCAAAGGAAAATACACGCTTGGCCCTCCGATGAATGTGGATCTCATGCTGAAAGTGATCGAGGTCGCGAAGGGACATCCGGGCGCCGGCAACGGCGGTGGATACAAGCCGCAGGTGCTTGCGTCACGCCTGTATGATTACAGGGGCGACGAAAAACGAAGCGCCGGGTATGCGATGATGTCATTGAATTACGGCGAAGCGCTGTCGCTGATTCCCGGTGTCCGCTATCAGACCCTCACGACGTCGTACACCGGTTTGAGGGCGAAAGTCATCGGCGCCGGCCTGGACTCAGCCGAGGCGACTGCGACAAAGACGCACGGCTATCTGCTGCCCATGGTGCACTTGCAGTACAAGCCGTTTGAATGGCTGCAATTCCATTTCGCTTACACGAACACGCTGAATTATGCCGATTACAACACGATCATCCCGATGTATCTGATCGGAACCAATTACATTCTGTATAATAACACCGATCTGAAGCCGGCACGATCGGAGAATTTTGATGGTGTTGTTTCCGTCTATTCCAATGAGGTCGGCTTGTTCACTATCGGCGGATTCAAGAAGCGCATTGTGGATCTGATCTTCCCGGTCAAATCGTATCCCAAGGATTACAGCGCCTACCCCGAACTCTACGCACAGGTGAAAGGTGCGACGGAGGTCAGGTCGCTCAACACATATATCAACAATCCCATTAAGATCGATGTTTACGGCATCGAGACCGAGTGGCAGACGAACTTCTGGTATCTGCCCGGGGCACTCACTGGTCTCGTCTTGAATATCAATTACACGCATATCTTTTCGGAAGCGAATTATCCGAAAACGTTCATCGGATCGTATCTGGACTCCAACTTCATACAGCAAACGTATTCGATCGATACATCATATTCAACGCGGTTATTGAATCAGCCGAACGACGTCATCAACATTTCGCTGGGCTACGATTACGCCGGATTTTCGGTGCGCGCCTCAATGCTGTATAAGGATAATGTCTTCAAGCGGCCCGATTTCTGGGCTCAGAACCGTGTGAATTCTGAAAAGTATGTGCGGTACGATCTCTCGGCAAAACAGGACCTGCCGTGGTATGGCATTCAGCTCTTTTTGAATCTCAATAACATCACTGGCGAGGATGACATCGATCTCAACCAGAGTACGAGTTTTATCACGTCGATGCAGCGTTATGGCATGACGGCGGATCTCGGATTGCGTATCAGATTATAACAACTGCTGTTATGTTCAACAGAAAACTGTGAAAGGAGGTACGGCGCACGTTACTCAGCAACAAATGCATTACTGGTGTTTAACTAATCGTTCCTATTTCATTCTCCTAAAGGAGGCACAGATGAAGAAATCGCTATACATTAGTTTGTTGTTGGCATTGGCACTTGTTGCAGCCAATCCGGGCAGCGTGTCGGCTCAATCGACAACCGATACCGTTTATATTCCTGGCGCCCAGTCATTGAACATCAGCAAGATCATCAACGCTGACACGGCGGTGACGAAGCCGCGCGTCTATGTGCTGGACCGTGGAGCAATCTACTACATAGAGACTGCATTTGAAGTGACCCATTCGGCCAAGTTCATGGCAAAGGGAACAGCGGCCCGCCCGCCGGTGCTTGCTCCTGCCATTCGCGCAGACGGTTCCTCGGAAGAGTGGTTCTTCAAGTTCACGAAAAAGGGAATCAAAGTTGAAGTCAACGACATGTATCTGTTGTCAATGCGTTCCGATGGCAAAACACTCGGCTGGAGCCGTGCCATGTGGATCGGCGCCGACTCGATTCAGTTGCGTGTGAATCATGTCGTGTTCGACGGATGGACCGAAGCCGGTATTCGCGCTGAAGGCGGCAGGTTCTTCAAGCTGGTTGTGCAGAACAGCCATTTCAGAAACCTGCTTCATTCGAGCTCGTACTTCGGCGGTCAGCCGTTCATGACGGATGACTATGGCCACACCGATACGACAGTGTTCAAGAACAACACATTCTTTGCCTGCAACGCGTATCTCTGGTCGGTTCGCGGTGTGAGCCCGTATTCGCTCTTTGAACACAATTCGGTTGTCTATGGCGCCGTCAATCCGTTCCTGCTCACCAGGGCTGACAACGTGTACATCAAAAACAATCTCTTCTATGATATGCATGCCTGGGGCGGCGATCCGGAACAGGTGATCGGCGGTTGGTTCCTGAACTATCCCGATACGGTTTCATCGGGTATCCTTCAGATTCGTAAAAAATTTACATATAAGGGATATGCGACAACAGGTCCTGAGGTTTCGTATGCAAATTTGGGTGTGCCGTATAATCCGGCAAACAGAACCTATATCGCTCAGAACAATGCATATTTCTGGGATTCGAAGATCACAGGCTTCTATCAGAAGTGGAACGACACAGTCAAGACGTATGACAGCGTTGAAGTTATCACGGGACCGAAACAGTATCTGAAACGCGTATTGGCAATGCCGCGCTGGATCAACGATCTGGGTCTTGAAGCGTACGATTCGCTCAAAAATCCGCAGTCGTGGGATTATTCATCGCATGTGAATATTTCGAACAATCTCAATGTCGATCCGCAGTTCAGCGATGCCGACACGAAGGGGCATGCAGACTCGCTGGTTGCCTATGTGAAACGCATTGCAACGCGTCAATTGGACAACCGTTGGGACTACAAGATCGCCTTCCCGCCGAAATGGCCTGTGCCTGAGAACCTTGTGTACACGAATGCCACATTGAAGGTTGGCGGTTCTGATGGCAAACCGCTTGGCGATTTGAACTGGTTCGGCATGGCAACAACAGTTCGCGATAATGGCGGTGTGACGCCGACAGAATTCTCGCTGGCGCAGAATTATCCGAATCCGTTCAACCCGAGCACCACGATCAAGTTCAAACTCTCGGCCAAGGCAATGACGACACTGAAAGTCTACAACGTGATCGGTCAGGAAGTCGCTTCATTGATCAACGGCGAGATCGCTGCCGGTAATCATGAAGTTGATTTCGACGCATCGCATCTCTCGAGCGGCGTGTACTTCTATACATTGCATGCAGGCAACTTCGTTGAAACGAAGAAGATGATGCTCATGAAATAAGACGTACTGCACGATACAGGACTGTGACGTGCATGTACAGATGAACACGGTCAGCCGGTATTACCACTAATACCGGCTGACTAGTTGTAAACGCAACCGATCATCACTCCCCCCACGACAGAAAAACAGAATTCTCCATGCTGATACGACACACTCGAAATCCGATCATCACACGAACCGATATTCCGGACATCGCGCCGCACCTGATAGACGTTTCCTCGGTCTTCAATCCGGGCGCAATCAAATTCAATGGCAGGTATATCCTGCTGCTGCGCGTGCAAAGCCGGGGACGCGAAACGTTCATCGTCAAGGCCGAAGGCACAAACGGCATCGACTTCACAGTCGACAAGAAGATCGTTGATTTCAAGGGCATCGAGAAAGTCAAAGAAAAGATCTATCACATCTACGACGCGCGCATCACGAAAATCGCCGCGGACTATTATGTCATGTTTGCCATGGACATGGATGCCGGATGCCAGCTGGGACTGGCACGGACGGCGGACTTCGAGCAGTACGAATTTCTCGGCATCGTCTCGGACGGAGATATCCGCAACGGTGTACTCTTTCCCGAAAAGGTCAATGGAAAATATCTCCGCTTCGATCGCCCGAACAAGGTGCAGCTTGCAAGCGGCCCGTCGTCGGGCAATACAATTTGTCTTTCCGAATCAACCGATCTCCTGAAATGGAACACCGTTGCACAGGTCATGGGCGGGAGATTTCATTATTGGGATGAGAATATCGGATCCGGCCCGGCGCCGGTGAAAACGCGCGAGGGATGGCTCCAGATCTATCACGGCGTGGCAATGCATTTTGCGAGCTCCAACATCTATCAGGCCGGCGTGTCGCTGCATGATCTGAACGATCCTTCCATCGTCATCGCGCGCGGACGCTACAATATTCTCGAGCCGCGTGAACTGTTCGAACTGACGGGCCAGGTGCCGAACGTGGTGTTCCCGAGCGGCATGATTGTCGAAGAAATTGACGCCGAAGGATACGCGCTGCCGCAGAGCCGCGTGCTCGTGTATTACGGAGCGGCCGACACAGCGGTCGGTCTTGCCACCACTACCATTGCTGATTTATTGAACGATGCACGGCAACAATAACGATTCACGGATCGACGGACTCATGCTTAAACAACTTTTTCTTTTCATCGTATTCAGTACGCTCGCTTTTTCGCAGTCCATTCCGGCGCCTCAGATTGCATTTCACCCGAAGTCGTACGTCTGCTACCGATCCGGCGGGCCGATTACTGTCGACGGCAGAATCAATGAATCGGCATGGACGAAGGCCCCGTGGACTGACGATTTCATCGACATCGAGGGACCGGTGAAGCCCGTCCCGAGATTCCGCACGCGCGCCAAGATGCTGTGGGATTCCACATACTTCTACATCGCCGCCGAATTGCGCGAACCCGATATCTGGGCAACGCTCAAGCACCGGGACGATATCATTTTTTATGACAACGATTTTGAGATCTTCATCGATCCTGACGGCGACACGCGCGATTATTGCGAATTCGAAATGAATGCGCTCAACACGGTTTGGGACCTTCTGTTGACGATGCCGTACCGCGATGTCGAGAATGCGGCCAAGAATGGCTGGGATATTAAGGGATTGAAGACTGGAACAAAAATTTATGGCACACTCAACCATCCGGGCGACAGGGACAGCTGCTGGACGGTTGAAGTGGCTTTTCCCTGGAGCGGCTTCAGGGAGATTACAAGCAATGCAACTCCGCCTCTGGATAATGACCAGTGGAGAATAAATTTCTCGCGCGTCGAATGGAAGACGTTTGTGAAAAACGGCAAATATCAGAAGCAGATCAATCCCGCCACAAACCGTCCCTGGCCCGAAGACAATTGGGTGTGGTCGCCGCAGGGCGTGGTGAACATGCATTATCCCGAGATGTGGGGATACGTGCAGTTCTCGACGAAACCGGTCGGGACCACAACGGTTGCCTTTATCAACAAGCCGGAAGAGCAGGCAAAGTGGATGCTGAGGCAGATCTACTATGCCGAAAAAAAATATTTCGAAACGAACGGTTCCTATACATCAAATCTGCGTGCGCTCGGACTCGAGGTGCGCGCTGTGCCGGAATATGAGGCCGCTCCGATGATTGAATGCACGCCGACGATGTTTGCAGCAACGCTTCAACGCGCGGACCGCACATCGACGCTGCACATTCGCACAGACGGCTTGACGTGGACCACTCAGGTGAAACAATAACATGGAACGCCGCAGACCGCAATCGGATCAACGAAAGTTTACAAGCCGCGCCGTCGAAGAGATCATTTCCGCCGTTACCGCATGCATGGCCGATCAGGACCTCGCCATTTTGTTTGAAAACTGTTTTCCCAACACGCTTGATACGACAGTCCATGCGTCCGTCAAAGACGGCAGGCCCGATACGTTTGTCGTGACCGGCGATATCAACGCCATGTGGCTCAGGGATTCGACAGCGCAGGTCTGGCCGTATGTTGCGCTTGCATCCGGCGACGACGCGCTCAAGCAGCTCCTGCGCGGCGTGATCAATCGTCAGACCGCATGCATCGGGATCGATCCGTATGCCAACGCGTTTAACGACGGCCCCACGGGATCGGAGTGGGCCGGAGACCATACGGAGATGAAGCCCGAGCTTCACGAACGCAAATGGGAGATCGATTCGCTCTGCTATCCGGTCAGGCTTGCGCACGGATTTTGGAAATCGACGGGAGACACATCCTGTTTCGATACTGCATGGCAATTGGCCGCGCGGCTCACGCTCAAAACGTTC
>DATGXR010000441.1:0-9610 GCA_035298825.1 Bacteroidota bacterium | reverse complement strand
CAGAGTGAATTGGCGCGTCAGGCATGCACTTCTCAAGCGGCAATTTCTCGACTTGAATCCGGCACTTATCGGAACGTAAGCTTGTCATTTTTGCGCCGCGTGGGGGCTGCGCTAGGGGTTAAACCGCGTATCAAATTTTACGCGCAGGACTGATGATCCTCTAAACAGATATTGCACATTCCTCAAGATCGCCATCACGGGAATCTCTTCATGCATGAACGGTGCGTTTTGACCTGCACCCTTCACCTCCAATTGTCACCAATGACACCGGAAAGACATTTTGGGATGGCGGTGAACAATGATGTTGCTTTTTTCTTGGAGTACAGAAACTACCAGGCGATCTCGGCCAGTACGGGATAATGGTCCGATGGCAGGAAGCCGTCGAACGAGTCCGAGAGCGTTCCGTGCGAAAGGACCGACATCCCTTTCTTCACGAAAATAAAATCGATGGGCTCGAGCGGCTTTGCATCCACCTTGAAATCCGTGAATGTGCCGGCAGGCCCATGATGCTTCTGCGCGGAAATCACACGGGAGTCAACAAGCGTGACACCCGAACCGGCAGCCGGTGCGGTAATGATCGCATATGCCGGTGATGCCGGCGGGGAATTAAAATCGCCGGTGAGGATGATGGGTTGTGATGTGCCGAGCGACTGCATGCGGTTTTTTATCAGCTTGGCACTTTCGACGCGGGCGATTTCCCCCATGTGATCCAAATGCGTGTTGAACATATAGAAGATCTTCCCGCTTGTGCGGTCTTTCATCTTCCCATATGTCACAACACGGGGACAGGCGGCGTCCCATCCCATACCGGGACGCTCAGGCGTTTCAGAACACCAGAAGGTCGCCGTCGCCAGGGTATCGAACCGCGCTTTCCTGTAGATGACGGCTGAATATTCTCCTGCTTCCGTTCCGTCGTCGCGGCCGACGCCATACCACCCGTACTCCGGAAGCTCCGCCATGATATAATCGAGCTGCTCTTTTTTCGCTTCCTGCAAGCCGACGAGATCGGCCTTGTGAAAGCGGATCATGCTCACAAGGTTCGCCCGCCGATTTTCCCATTTGTTTGCTTCGTCATCAGGATTGTTCCACCGGATGTTGAACGTCATCACACGCAACGGTGCGGATGTCGGGCGCGCGCCCGTGAAGATCAATATAATTGCAACGGCAAAGATGCCGTTGAGCACGAGTGAAAGTTGTCGGTTCATAAGATTTAATTACTTCATCCGTGTCGCCATTTTATAGGCCATGGCGGCTTCGGGAAGCGGTGTAAAGGTATCAAGTAAAATATTGTATGTCCCCTTTGTGGAGAGTTCATCCGCCACTTTTTTCATCAACGCTAGCGTTGCTTTCATCAAGCCAGAGCCAAGACTCACGCGCGCGACACCCAGATCCTCGAGCTCACGAACGGATGGGGCGAGTCCTGCCCCGATCCCGGGGTTCGCAAGAATATTTATCGGCGCATCGATTTCCCTCACCAATGTCGCAATCGTTTCTCTTTCCCAAACCGGTTGCACGAATATACAATCGGCGCCGGCCTCCCGGTATTGATTGCCGCGCCTGATTGACTCGGAGAGTTTCTCTTGTGTTGAACCCGACGACGTATAGAATGAATCCGTTCGGGCATTGATGACCAAATGAAAACCCAGTGAATCGGATAATTGGCGAATGGCTGATATTCGTTCGCAAAATTCAAGCTCGCCAATTAATTGCGGCTGTAACTCAATACTGTCCTCGATGTTGATACCAACAACTCCGGTCGCAATGATCTTCTTCACGGAATCAATGATTTCATCGATCGTGTTTCCATAGCCGGTTTCGATATCTGCCGTGACCGGAACGTGTACGGCATTGACGATTCTCGAAATGGCTTCGATCATTTCCGGCAATTGGATGACCTCGCAGTCGGGATACCCGAGGGAGGCGGCAATTCCCATACTCGTTGTCGCGATCGCCTTAAGGCCGCTTGCTTCGATGAGCTTGGAACTTCCTGCGTCCCATGAGTTTAATAACACCAGGATTTCCTTGTCCTGATGATATTTCAAGAACAGGTCGGCTTTTTCCCGTTGCATACTTGAAACCATGACATCCTCCTTATGATGGTTAAGTATAATTGACTCGCCTCTTTCCCTATTCCCGTTCGTCATCGGCTTTTCTTACTGCTTAACAAAAGTCAATTTTCTTACTCTGCCGCTCGTCACCTGCAATCCTGAAATTTTATTCTTCTCGTTTCGCGTAAATTTTATCGTCGCCATGTTGGCACTGAATACGTCTTTCAATTCAACGTTCAGTTTCAAATCTTCGTTCCTCCTGTCAATCACGCGAAGCGAGGAATCTTTCGCGGCAATGGCAATCGAAGTGCCCAACTCTTCGCTGTAATAATTCCCTTCGTATTCTCTGAGGTCGTCGATACCCGGTGGCGACTGAAGCATCCTGTTTCCGGGCATGTTTCGTCCGCCCTGGTGCAGTGTCAGCTTGTTGCATTTTCCATCGATCGGTTGTTCAAATGTGATCTGTGCATCAACGACCTTATAAAAGAATTCCGTTTCAGATTCAGGATACACTTCGAACTTTTCCTGACCGGTTGCCTGGACCATCAGCTTACCGCCTTCCTGTGTGACCGTAAGAGTAAATCCGGGGAAGAGCGAATAGCTGCCTGCATACGGCTCGAGCACTTTTGGATCGATCGCGACTTCTTTGCGTTCTTTCGGTTGTGCCTGTGCGACATCTCCCTGAAATCGATCTGCAAGGAAAATGTCTGCAATCATGTTTGCCGATCTGCCCGGATCGAAATATCCGGCGTTTGAAAAGATGATGACTGCAAATTTCTGGTCGGGGAATATTGTGACATTCGTTCGAAACCCCGCATCCCCGCCGCCGTGCGCAATCCTGTTCAATCCTTTGTACTTATCGATCCCCAAACCGAACGCATAATCGATCGTCGTGCCGTTCGTGAGCACACCTTTCTCCATCATCTGATCGATCGCCTTCGTGCCACCGACAACCGGAGTGGAAAAATTATTCACCCAGTGAGCCATATCGTCAATCGTTGTGAACAACGATGTCGCTCCACCGTTTGCATAACTCAACACGGCGTTTTTGAATGTTCCTCCTGCGCCCTGATTGTATGAGTATGCCCGGTTCCTGACGATTTCTTCGTGGTCCATATGAAAGTGTGTGTTCGTCATTCCAAGAGGAGTAAACATATTCTCTCTCGTGAATTCGTCGAAGGATTTGCCGGAGACTCTCTTCACAATTTCTCCAAGCAGCGTGTAACCGGTGTTGCAGTACATAAACTCGTCGCCCGGAGCGAAGTTCAGTTCTTTCTGATGGGCGACCAGCTTCAGAATATGTTCTGTCGTGATGACATCGTCGAGGCGGAACCCGCTCATCATCAACAGTTCCCATTGATCGCGTAATCCGCTTGTATGATGGAGTAAATGATTGATCGTGATCTTTGTTCCGAAGTCCGGGACTTCAGGCAGATATGTTCGAATGTCATCGTTCAGCGAAATTTTTCCCTGCTGCGCCAACAGGACAATGGCGAATGCAGTGAATTGCTTCGACACCGACGCCATGTGAAAAATTGTCTGCGGAGTGATCGGCACGTTGTATTCGAGATTCGCAAGCCCATACCCTTTTTCATAAATAATTTTGCCGTCCTGCATGATCCCGATTGCACATCCCGGCGTCGATGAATTGAATTGGCTGAACAGACTGTCGACCTTATCGGCAAGATGTTTATCGATCGTCTGTGCGGTGACTGCGGTGTTGACACCGCTCACTACAATGACAAGGAGAAAGAGCATAACATATTGTTTCACCTGGTTCATGATTCACCTTCGGAGGTTGGTTGATGTGCGATTCGGATCTTTGGAGGGCAACGCATGTGCGATCTGGATAGACCGTCATTCCCGGAGACAAACAGATGTGCAAAGATACATTACGTCAACAACAATATCAAGATTCACTTCGTGATTTTGTCAGCAAATGAAAATTTCGTATTTTGATCGATGGCATCATCGGTGCGTACTCTGTGTCTGCCAGAAAAAGGGAGTATACATCGAGCCCGAAAATCAACTGATCCATTTTCACAAATTATCACCAATTATAGAATGAGAATCCCCTCGTTTGCGTTGCTCTTCGTACTATTCTTCTTCACCAACACATCCTCTCAAACAATCATCTGGAAACTCGAAACCGGCAACACAACGACTGGTGTGGGTCTGAATGCGGGCCGTTCCGTTTCCGGCTTCGGCGGCATCAGTGCGCTCAGCTCGGCTTCCACCTGGTGGGGACCGACGCAGTACGTGTATGTCTCCGCCACATCGTGGCAGGGAGGCAGCGGCACGAAAGGCTTCAAGATCAACGTGAAGACCACGGTCTTCAACAACCTGACGCTTTCCTACGCACACGGATCCGATTTTTACAACGGCACCAATGTCGGCCCCCGCGATTTCAAGATCCAGTACAGTCTCGACGACAATACGTATACCGACATTGCCGGCAGTGAGGAAACGATCACAGGGGGAACAAGCTTCGATAATTGCGTGACACGCACAAATTTCGCTCTGCCGGCGGCGTGCAATAACTCCGATGCGGTTTATCTGCGTTGGATCATGACGAGCAATGCCGGCGTCCAGAGTTCGTCGATCACAGGTGTTGGGGCCTCAAGTCTGGCTAATATTATCATCAGCGGAACGGAAATCCCGGTGGCGCCAACTGATATCGCCTTGAGCAGCAGCAGTCTCAATTCGAAGCAGGCGATCGGAACGACGGTCGGCACACTGAGCGCAACGGATGCCAATACCTCAAACACATTCACCTATTCGCTTGTTGCTGGAGCAGGCAGCACCGACAACTCTCTCTTCACAATCACCGGCAACCAGCTTAAGGTCAATTCCGTTTTGTCGCCCGGGACATACAGCATCCGGGTCAATGTCAATGACGGGACGTTTAATTTTGCAAAACAATTTTCGATCACGATCCTCAATCAGACGCCGAGCGACATTGCACTTGCAGCCATCACGGTGACTCCGGGCGCTCCCGCAAACACCGTGGCGGGAACCCTGAGCGCTACCGACGCCGATAACGATGCATCGGCGCATACATTCACGCTTGCAGCTGGAGCGGGAGATACGGACAATGGAAGCTTCACGATCAGCGGCAATACACTGCGCACCAATGGAGTGCTCGCTGAAGGCTCGTATTCGATCAGGGTCAATGTGAACGACGGCGTGAACAATTTTGCGAAACAGTTCACGGTCTCGATCGGATATAAGATGTTTGCTACCTCCGATCCGGGCACCTTCTATATCTCCAACATCACGGTCAACACGATCAACAATACATCGACGTTCGTGGCAAACGGATCGACGAACTTCACTGTGATGACGACATCCGTCTCTCCGGGCCAGACCTATACCGTCTCTGTCACGATCGATCCCCCGGAGGTCCTGACATATGGAGTAGATACCTATCTGAAGATCAAGCTTTATGCCGATTGGAATCACAATTACAGCTTCGATGACGAGGGCGAAGGCTTCACGATTACCGAATCGATCTCTGCACAGACCAATTCGAACACGATCACCGTTCCGGCAAGTGCACTCTCGGGAGCGACACGGTTCAGGGTCATCTGCTGGTACGATGAAATTTCGACCGATGGATCCCTGATGCCTCCCAGTTTCGGCACGTTCACGTGGGGAGAATCTGAAGACTATGTCTTCACTGTCGGGGGCGGCCTCCCTGTCGAACTCACAAAATTTACAGCGCTCTGTCGGGACCACCGTGTGCGTCTTGCCTGGAGCACGGCAACAGAGTCAAACAACTACGGCTATGAGGTCGAGCGGGCATCAAATGGCGGCGCATTCATCAGAATCGGCTTCGTACCGGGCAGCGGCTCAAGCGCAGTTGCGCGTGAATATTCGTTCCTCGATGCCTCACCTGGTTGTGGAACGATCCGCTACCGTTTGAAACAGATCGACCGTAATGGAAGTTTTGCATACCACGAGGCCGTGTCCGTCCTGGCAGGAGCGCCGGAGGGGTTCCGACTTCTACAGAACAGCCCAAATCCCTTCAATCCATCGACCACGATCGGCTTCGAACTACCCGATCGCTCGCCGGTGTCGCTCACCATCTACGACGCACTCGGACGGGTGGTGACAGAACTCGTCAATGAAATCATGGAACCGGGAGTGCACCACGTCGCATGGAACGGCCGCGACAGCCACGGTGCTCTGTCCGCCAGCGGTCTGTATCTCTATCGGCTCTCGGCAGGCGGACATGTCGAAACGAGGCAGATGATTCTCATGAAATAAGGGCGAAGGGTAAAAAAATGGAGAAGATTTTACGCAGCTCATGAAGTCGGAGGAGACCCCGTCTTAATCGCTGAGCGCAGAATTTGGCGAATGCGATCGAGTTCTCGGGGAATGTCGTCGCTTACGAGCACAACACCGTGCCCCGGCACGAGCGCTCGCAGTTTCAGCGAAGCGATGACATCGAGCGAGTCGAGCCACTGCTTCCAGCCGTCGGGTGTGCTGTTTTCGAGATTGGGGATGAATCCCTGCACGACGGCATCTCCCGTGTACAACACTTCATCCGATGGAACATGGACTGAGAGATTTGTCTCTGTGTGTCCCGGTGTAAGGAGAATGCGCGCTTCGATGCCGCCAAGATCGAAGACCTGTTTGTTGCTCACGGCACGTGTCGGATTGACGATGCGGGTGCCTGAATAGAATACTTCTTCTTCGTGCGCGGCTCTTCGCACCGGTTCCTGTATTGTTGAATTGTAGAACTCCTTGTCGCCTGCAAGATCGCTCTCTTTCCGATCGATCAGCGCATGCCCGTAAATAGGCACGCCGTTGTCCGCAAAGAGACAATTGCCTCCCAGATGATCCAGGTGTTTTTCCGTGTTGACAAGAAGCAGTCGGTTGTTCGGCCTGACACTGCAGGCATACCCATAGAGCGTCTGAGCCGAAAGCCTGCCGGCGCTTGCATCGACGACAAGCGTCTGCGCAGCGCCGGCAATGAATCCCGCATTGACGGTCCAGGGCGGATAACATGCCAGGCCGAGGACCGCATAACAATTCTCACTCAATTTCATAATCCGTACTCACAGCATTTATTTTCTCGGTGACCCGCCTTTGAATGTCGGTGTATCGCTCATTGTGCACGATGCTTTGTCTCCGTCGACATCGAAGATCATGAACTTCGGAGTCGCCGCAGTATAAGGCGTCCACACGCCGGTTGTCTTGCCATTCGGATTGCCGTACTTGGCGAAGTTCGTATAGTAGTCGACCATTTGCAGACTCAACGCATTGTCACCGGCTGTAAAGGGCCGCCAGCTGTGCCTGAGCGAATGGAAGACATACCACAGATCGGAAGAGTGCCAGGCTCCATTCTCGTCACCCGGCAGTGCACGCGAAAACAAATACGCATAAGCGGGCATGCTGCTTTTTTCTGCGCGAAGAGCGCAGAAATCTTTCACTGCCTGTGTCATGTCGAACATATCGTTTGCCGTGAAGCCGATCATATACGGAACATCGGCGATTTCATTTGTCAGCGCAAGTGCTGAAAACGTACCAGTCGAGACATATCCGTCCAGCACGGGCCCAAGCATCGTGCGCTTCTTTGTGGCATCGCCATACTCCTTCGACATTTTCGTCAGCTCATCGAACGACAGCGCGCGCATCTCTGCCAGTGTCGTTTTTTTGAAATAGTCCATCATCTCCTTGTTCGATTGCTGTGCCGAATCGAGCGACACAACAAACAGCGGTCGGCCGGCGCTCAAACCGCCGCCGCTCATGCTGATGGCACGACTGATCAATCCGCGTGACTGAGGCGACGCGCAGAGCGTCTGGACGCTGCCCGCACCGGCACTCTGACCGAAGATCGTGATATTCTTCGGGTCGCCGCCGAACTGTTCGATATTTTTGGTGATCCATTTCAGAGCGGCAATCTGATCCATGATTCCGTAATTGCCAGAGACGTGATGGATGCTTTCAGCCGACAGGAGCGGATGCGAGAGGAATCCAAGCACGCCGAGGCGATATGTCACTGTAACAAGGATGACACCGCGCGATGCCCAGTCTTCGCCGCCATCCATTTCCGGTTCAAAGCCGAAGCCTTCCCGGTACCCGCCGCCGTGGATCCACATTGCAACAGGAAGCTTTTTTCCCTTTTGACCCGCTGCGGGTGTCCAGACGTTTAAATAGAGACAATCTTCACTGAAGGGAACCGTTCCGCTGGCGCGCCATTCACGACCATAAAAGCTGTTCGGATCCCACGCCGTTTGCATACTTGCAGCGCCGTATTTATCCGCCACCTTCACACCCTTCCAGGGCACAACCGGCTGTGGTTCTTTCCACCGAAGCTCACCGACCGGAGGAGCCGCAAAGGGAATTCCCTTAAAGGCGATAATGCCCTTTGTCGGAGTTGCCACACCCGTGATTTTCCCGCCTTCAACAGACAGCACGGGATTCGATTTACCGTATGAAGCCAACGGCAACATGAGAACAACCAAAACCCAGAACGAGAAATTTTTCATTGTTTTTTTAATAAAGGTTATGTGGGTGAAAATAATTCGAAAAAATCGATAGAGTATAAGTAAATATTGGCTCATGTGCAATTAACAAATGAGGGCTTTTCTCCCCGCGCATAAATTATCTTGGAAGCAAAAATGTCTCTTTGTGAGCGGTAATGAGAAAAAGTGAAATATCGCGGCTCATCATTAAAGTGGATATTTGCATGCAGAGTCGTTATCTTTCTAATCAAAATACTTTTTACAACCATTCAAAAACCCAATGAGCAACCGATTTTTTCACCGTCAATTGTTATTAGCACTCGCAAATGTTTTTCTGTTTACGATGAGTATGCATGCGCAGGAAGATACAATCCGCGTCGGATCAGCACTACGGAAAATGATTGTGTATGCGCCTCCCGGCATACAAGCAAACAGCCCGTTGGTGCTTTCGTTGCATGGGATGAATCAAACCATGAACGACCAAAAAAATCAAACACAGTTTCAGTCGGTTGCCAGGGACAATAACTTTGTTCTTGTGTTCCCCCAATCAAATGGTACAATGTGGGACTTGGGGGGAACAAGCGATATTAATTTCATCCTCGCCATTATTGATGAAATGTCGAAACGATACGGTATCGACCGTGATCGTGTGTATCTTTCGGGATTTTCAATGGGCGGAATGATGACATATTATGCGGCCACAAAAATCGCCGATAAAATTGCTGCATATGCGCCGGTGAGCGGTTTTCTCATGGGCGGACCCAATACCAATAGTTCACGGCCGATTCCGATCATCCACGTTCATGGGATGGATGATAATTTTGTTCCCTACAACAACGTGCAAACCTGCATGGATGCATGGATTGCCAGAAACGGTTGTCCCACAACACCTGTGGTCACGAAGCCGTTCCCTGCAGACAAACCCGCTTCCCAATCATCAAAGAAATATTGGGGCCCTGGTAAAGAAGGAGTTGAAGTGGTATTCATCAGTGTTGCCGGCGTGGGGCATTGGTATTCCGATGACCCCAATGCTGTATTTACAAGTCGGGAAATTTGGAATTTTTGCAAGCGGTATTCATTAAAGGACGG
>DATGXR010000440.1:0-14999 GCA_035298825.1 Bacteroidota bacterium | reverse complement strand
GCAGTGGACCGTAGCGGGATCGAACCGCTGACCTCTTGAATGCCATTCAAGCGCTCTCCCAGCTGAGCTAACGGCCCGCGTTGTTGACGAAATAAATATACGAAGGAATTTCCGGAATGTCAATTAGTGTTTGAAGAAGAGGAGATATTTCTGTATTATCAATGTAGCACATGGATGTTCGCAACGAATATACAGAAATTGAGCCGATGACCCCACTCCAGATTTCGTTCAAGAATTTTCCATCCACGGCGCCTGCAATACTTCCGGCCCCGTGTTTCGAGTTTCATATCCGCGCCGATGCGCGCGCAAAATATTCAGTCCCGACCTCGCTGTTCTCCTCAAATGGCAATGTGATTTTCCCCGATTTTTATGCCGTCCGCGTCTTCGCCCAGAACATGAACGATGTGCGCGGCGCGGCCGGTCGTCCCGAACTCTTCGTGCGTACGGGACACTTGAATGCGATGGGTCTGATCGATGAGATCAATCACTATCTCATGCGCCTCTACGAGGAAACTGAAAATCCCGGTGTGTTCTCGCGCGCTTACGCTCATCTCGCAAGCGAGATCCAACCGGACGTGCTCGACCGGACACTGAAGGAATTTCTTACGCTTTGTCCGCCGACATCGGTCTATGCAAACACTGAAACTGTCGACGCGTATTACGAACGCACAACCGAGGGCCGCTCGCATAAGGAAATCGCCGTCGAAGAGCTGATGCTCATGTATTTCGCGAATTTCAATCCCGCATTCAAACCGTTCCACGAGTTGTTCGACGACACATCGCTCAAGACCGATACGGGATATCCGGCGTTCATCCGATCACTTGAACGGTTTTTTCAGAAGGAAAAGCGGTTTGGTCCGGACAATCATTTCATCTTCGATTTGTTGAAGGCGCCGATCCTTGCGCATCCCGACAGTCTCGAGGGACAGCTCTTGTTTTATAAGACGAAGTGGGGAATGCGCCTCGCGAAACTGCTCGATAAAATCGCAGGCACTACGCAAATGATGGACGAGGAAGGCCGCTATCTCTGGAATCAATCACACAGAGGCGGAAAACCCGGCGTCGATACATTCGTGCCTGATTATGACGAGCTGCGCCGTCGTCTGAGATCCGGAGAATACACGCAGGCGGAATATGAGCGCTTCACATCCGACATCGAATGGATGCCGAATGTGGTCATCCTTGCTAAGAACACATACGTCTGGCTGTCGCAGTTATCGAAAAAATACGGAAGGTCGATCACACGTCTCGACCACATCCCTGATGAAGAGCTCGATCAGATCGCACGGTGGAACTTCACGGGTCTCTGGCTCATCGGCGTCTGGGAGCGCAGCCACGCATCGCAGCGGATCAAACAGTACACCGGCAATCCCGAAGCTGTGCCGTCGGCGTATTCGCTATACGATTACGAAATCGCACAGGCGCTGGGCGGCGAAGAGGCGTTCCAGAATCTCAACGTGAGGGCCTGGCATCGCGGTATACGCCTGGCGGGCGATATGGTGCCGAATCACATGGGCCTGTATTCGAAATGGGTCGTCGAGCATCCCGACTATTTCATTCAGCTGCAGCATAGTCCCTATCCGAACTACAGATTCACCGGCGGCGATTTATCCGAACATCCGGATGTGGAACTTCGGATCGAGGACGGATACTGGAATCGAACGGACGCGGCCGTGGTCTTCGAACGAAGGGACAAGAGGGACGGCTCCGTACGATACATCTATCACGGCAACGACGGCACGAACATGCCATGGAACGACACCGCACAGCTCAATCTGCTGCGCCAGGACGTGCGAGAGGCCGTTATCCAGGAGATTTTCCATGTGGCGAGGAAATTCTCAATTATCCGGTTCGACGCCGCTATGACGCTCGCCAAGAAACATTTTCAGCGCCTGTGGTACCCGATCCCCGGAACGGGGGGAGGCATTCCGTCGCGTTCCGATTATCCGGTTCCAAACGACGAATTTCATGCGATGTTCCCCAACGAATTCTGGCGCGAAGTCGTCGACCGGATCAACAGCGAAATGCCGCACACGCTTCTGCTTGCCGAAGCCTTTTGGCTGATGGAAGGATATTTTGTGCGCACGCTCGGCATGCATCGCGTTTACAACAGCGCGTTCATGCACATGCTCATGAAGGAAGAGAATTCGAAATACCGGATGCTCATCAAGAACACACTTGAATTCAACCCCGAGATCCTGAAACGGTATGTGAACTTCATGAGCAATCCGGACGAGGAAACGGCGATCGCGCAGTTCGGCAAGGACGACAAATATTTCGGTGTGGCGCTCATGATGGCGACGCTGCCCGGCCTGCCGATGTTCGCGCACGGACAGATTGAAGGCTTCACGGAGAAATACGGGATGGAGTACCAGCGCGCCTATTACGACGAGTATCCCGATTCGTACTTGGTTCGAAGACATGAGCATGAGATCTTCCCCATCCTCCGAAAACGCCACCTGTTCAGCCAGGTAACAAATTTCCAACTCTACGACTTTCACGACGTCCGCGGATATGTGAACGAAAACGTATTCGCCTATACGAACATGTCGGGCAGTGAACGCGCCGTGATCTTCTATCACAATAAATACGAAGAGACATCGGGATGGATCCGGTACTCGCTTCCGAAAAATGAAGCGGGAGAGACCGCAGGCAGCACGAGCACGAAAACAATCGGCGATGCATTGAGCTTTAACGGCGGCGAGCGAATGTATTATATCTTCAGGGATTACAAATCGAATCTCGAGTACATTCGATCGGGGAGGGAGATCCATGATCATGGCATCTATTCGCACCTGCGCGCCTTCGAATACTGCATCTTCCTCGATTTCCAGGAAGTGTACGATGCGACAGGCGAGTATGAACGTTTGGCCGGATACCTGGGCGGTCGTGGCACACCGAACATGCAGTCGGCTCTGAAGGAAATGAAACTGCGGACTGTCGCTGATGCGGTTGCCGTTCTTGTCACAAAAGACTACACTGCGGCGATGCGCCGCACGACGCTCGGCAAGGAAGCCACGACAGAAGAACGGATCGCGCTTGAACGATTCTGCGACGACGCCTACGCGGCGGCAGTCCAGGAGGCAGCGCTCTATCTTGGCGTTTCATCGAGCGGCACGGCTGCAAGGGCGAACATTGCAGAGTTCCGGAAGTCACTGCGAGCGGCAGCGGAGATTGTCGCATCAGCTGCTAAGAAGAAGCCGTCGCGAGCCGCATCGAAATCCGCGGGTGACACGCAGACCGTTTCGGCGACGGTCTCTTCGAATGACGAGACACCGGCTGTGAACACATTCGGCGGCACGGCGATGACGGAAGACGAGATGAACGTGAAGAGTCACTCGCAGGCGTCAGCCGAGCAGGCAGAGATGACTCCGTTGAAAAAGATGTTTGTATTTTCAGACAAAGAGCATCTTGCCGACGCGTTCATTGTTTCGTCATTCGTCCTGTTATTGGACGATTGGAACAAGATTACAGCACGGCAGAGCGAGCCGGCCAGATCGGAGTCCGTCTGGGTCACATTTGATGCCGAGCGGATATTCACACAGGCCATCGAAAAACGCACGAAAAATAGGACGGAGGCCGAAGAGGATGCTCTCCTGGTGCGTCTGATCGCCCGGTTTGCCCTGAGATTCTGGAACGACAAAACCGGTTTACTTCTCCCCATGCAGGAGATTTTCGACGATTATGCCGCCGCCGATTTTCTTCAGGTCCATCAGTATCTCGATCAATGGTATTTCAATAAGGAACGGTTTGAAATGTTCCTTGATTGGATGTTTACGGTCACCATGCTGCGTCTGGCACAGGCCGGGACCCTTACCGGAGAGGCCCTTGATACCTGCCGTACACGGATCAGGGAAGCTCAGATCCAGGCCCAGGCGGCGGGTTACCAGGTTGAAAAGCTCAAAGAATACCGGGAAGAATAAAAAAAAATAAACAAATTTTTGTATTGACATTAAAAATTTTCTTCGTATATTTCATTTAGACCTTTGCAGCAATTCCTCCCCTGATTGTTGCAAACTACAGGTCCAAGCCTGGTGCACCCCCCAACACCAGGCTTTTTTATATCCAATCCGTTCGGGAGATGAGACAAAAAAGTCGGCAATAGATTTCCCGGATAGACTTTTTACAAAGACAAGACGAATCATTGTTAAAGGAGTTGGTCGGATGGCAAAGCAAAACGTACCGCGCGTAACGCGGAAGGTGAAACGGTTGGATGTGCTTGCACTCGAGGCGGTGAATTATTATATCATGCTCGCGGGTGTGGCGATAATCTTGTTGGGTTATGTCGTGCTGAACATGGGACCGTGGGACGGTTTCATGCCACTGACAGTCGCGCCTATTCTTCTTGTGCTCGGATACTGCGTGATCATCCCGGTCGGGATTTTGTACAGGAAGAAAGCACGGCCCGTCGCCGCCGAAGACCAGAACACCATACAGACTGCGTAACACAAAAAAAGGCTCATCGAATGATGAGCCTTTTTTGTTTCCCTGTAATCACACCTTCCTGTGTTTCAACAGACGCATCCAATGCACGATCTGTTTCTTCACTTCCTGAGGCGATGTGCTGCCCGCCGATTTTTTATTCTCGATGCTCTTTCTCGGGTCGAGCAGGAGGCAGGCGGCTGCGTCGAATTTCTCAGAGAACCGGTGCAGTTCCTCGACCGTCAGGCTTGAAAGCGATCGCTGATGATCGATGCAGTAAGCGACGACTTTTCCTGTCACCGCATGCGCATCGCGGAATGTCGCGCCCTTTTTCACAAGGAAGTCTGCGAGCTCTGTCGCTGTGAGGAAGTCGTTCTTCAATTCCTCTGCGAAGCGCTTGCTGTCGAACGTCGTGTGAACGAGGATATGCGAGAAGATGAAGAGGCACTGACGCGTGGCCGAGGTCGCGCCGAACATCGGCAGCTTGTCTTCCTGCATGTCGCGGTTGTATGCGAGAGGAAGTCCCTTCATCGTCGTAAGAATGTTCACGAGATCGCCATAGACCTTGCCTGCCTTGCCGCGCACAAGCTCCGCCATATCAGGATTTTTCTTCTGCGGCATGATCGAACTGCCTGTCGTATAGGAGTCGTCCGTGCGCGCGAATGCAAATTCCTGCGAGCTCCAGAGCACAAGCTCCTCGGCGAAGCGGCTCAGATGCATCATCACGATGCTGCACGCCGAGATGTATTCGATCAGATAGTCGCGATCGCTCACAGCGTCCATGCTGTTTTCGATGATTCCGGCGAAGCCGAGTTTTTTCGCCACCGCGGCGCGGTCGATCGCGAACGAGGTGCCCGCAAGGGCGGCCGATCCGAGCGGCATCATATTGACGCGCGCATAGACATCGTTCAACCGGTCGAAATCGCGTTCGAACATGCCGGCGTAGGCGAGCAGGTGGTGCGACAGGAGCACCGGCTGGGCACGCTGCATGTGCGTATAGCCCGGCATGATGGTGTCGAAATTTTTCTCGGCCTTATACAGCAGCACTCGCTGGAGCTGCACGATGAGCTTCTGCAGTTCGCGTATCGCTCCGCGCAGATACAACCGTTCGTCGAGCGCCACCTGGTCGTTGCGGCTCCGCGCGGTATGCAGTTTGCCTCCGAGCGCGCCGATCTTCTGCGTCAACCGCTGTTCGATCGCCGTATGAATGTCTTCCTTGTCCCATGTAAGCGGGAGCTTGTCGTGTTCGATCTCCGCGCCGATCGCATTGAGCGCGGTGCGGATGCGGCGCGCCTCAGCCGCAGTGAGTATCTTCGCCGAGGCGAGCATTTCGACGTGTGCGATGCTGCCCAGAATGTCCTCACGGTACATTTCTTTGTCGAGCTCGATGGAGGAGGAGAAGCGGAGCGCAATTTCAGAGAGCGGCTGCGTGAAGCGTCCCGTCCAGAGTAATTTGGCCTGAGCCATGGTCGATTGATCCTTTCTTCGATTCGATAAAAAAAAACCTGACTGCCAGAAGCCGGCAGTCAGGTGGGAATTCATGCGGCTGCACGATCATTCACATCATTCGCGAACAACCCAGACCTTGACCTTGGCTGTGACTTTCGCGTGCAGTTTCACAGGCACTTCGAAAATGCCGAGGGCCTTGATCGGCTCTTCGAGCGTGATGTCGCGTTTGTCGATTGTGAAATTCTGCGCCGCAAGCGCATCGGCGATCATCTGCGATGTGACCGAGCCGAAGAGCTTTTCGTCTTCGCCGACTTTCATCGAGATCGTCAGCGACAGGTTGCCCAGCTTCGACGACAACGCTTCGGCCTCTTTCACCGCTTTCACTTCCTTGCGCTCGTGCTGCTTCTTTTCTTCCTCCAACGCCTGCAGGGCGCCGGGATGTGCGCGGTATGCGATCTTGCGGGGAACAAGGAAGTTCCGTGCATATCCGTCTTTCACCACGACAACATCACCGATGTTGCCGAGGCCTTCGTAATTTTGACGTAAAATGACTTTCATTGATGTACTCTCCTCGCTCAATTTTATTTAATGGTATCCGACACGAACGGAAGCAGCGCAAGATGGCGCGCGCGTTTGATTGCAAGCACAAGCTGACGCTGATATTTCGCGCTGGTGCCTGTGATGCGCTTGGGAATGATTTTCCCCTGTTCTGTCACATACCGGCGAAGGAGCTTTTCGTCTTTGTAGTCGATGTAGATTGTTTTTGCTTCGGTGAAGCGGCAGGTCCGTTTTTTACGGATCGCCTGTGAATCGCGTTTTTCGCGGCGTTCGATGTAGCCTTCGCCCGGGCGTCCGCCGCCGTCCGCGGGTCGTGATGAAAATGATTTCATGGTCGTCGTCCTTATATGCTCATTAGTTATTCGAAGTGGGTGCGGGCGCCGGTGCTGCAGGCGTCTGTGTTTCTGCTGATGCCGCAAGATCCGCAGCGGCCTTCAGCGCGACTTCTTTGGCTTTCAACGCTTTCTTGTCAAGCTGGAGCACCAGATGGCGCATCACTTCTTCTTCAAGCTGGAAGAATCGGTTCAGGCGGGCAAGTGCATCGCCAGGCGCCTTGAATTCGATCAGCGTGTAGAAGCCGTTGTTCTTTTTCTTAATGGCATATGCGAGACGTCTGCGTCCCCATTTCTCAATGGCCAGTATTTCGCCGCCATATTTGAGAATGACATCCTTTGTCTTCTCGATGATCACCTCGATCTGGGCATCTTCCAGATTGGCGTTCACGATGAAAACTGTTTCGTAAATTCGCGGTTCGTGTTTCAAGCTATCCTCCTGTGGACATAAGGCCCCATCGTCGCGACGTCAATGGGGCAGGGTTGTACTGAAGTTTTTTATCGAAAAACTCACGACCCGACTGAGTCGCTGAAAAAATTTCTGTTGTGCGTGTTCATCACTGCCGACATTCCTTCGAGAGCCCAGCGCACACACGCTTCGGCCGCATACTCAAGGAGCATCGGCATTTTTTTTTCTTCATCCATTTCGAACGACTGCAGCACGTATGTGGCCATCGTCTCGTGCGTATGGATCTCGGGGATTGTCGCGCCGGCGACTCCGATTCTCAAACGCGGGATCTCTTCTGTCTCCAGTTGGTAGATCACCGATCCGAGTCCGTTGTGCCCTCCGTCGCTTCCGCGCGGCCTCAGACGCAGCGTTCCGAAGGGAAGCTGGAAATCATCGAGCACGATAAGCACATCCTGCGGCGCGATGGCATGGAGTTCGCAAAGATCACGTACCGCCGTGCCGCTGTTGTTCATATACGTCGTCGGCATCGCAAGCACGATCTCTTCACCGCCTGTGCGAAAGACACCGCTGTAATAATCGCCCTCTCCGGGAACCAACAGCACGCGCTCCTTGTCGGCAACAGCCGCAACGACGCGGAATCCGATATTGTGCCGCGTCGGCGCGTAATTGCTGCCCGGATTTCCCAACCCCACGATGCATTTCACTGTCGTGTCCCGACTGTTACATTAAGCTTCTTCAGCAGGCTTCTTGCCCTTTGTGATCACTTCGGGTTCTGCAGAGGCTGCTGCGCCTTCAACTGCTGCTCCGGGCGCGCCGGCTTCGGCTTCCTTCACGACTGTCGGCGGAACAACCGCCACGACTGTGCTTGCGGCATTCTCGAGCACCGTCACGTTCGGCAGGGGAAGATCACGCACGTGGACCGATTCGTTGATGCCGAGGTCCGACACATCGATCTTCACGTTCTCGGGAATATATTTCGGGAGACACTGGACTTTCAGTTTGTGGATCACCAACTGCAGCGTGCCGCCGTCTTTCACGCCCTTGGGCGAGCCGGTAATCACAACGGGTACTTCGATCGCAAGTTCTTCATCTTCCTTCACGCCCTGAAGATCGAAATGAATCGCCTTGTCGGTGAGGGGATGGAACTGCACATCGCGAAGAATGCATGTCTTGCTCGTGCCGTTGTCCAGCTGAAGATTGACAATGTGTGTGTCCGATGTATAGATCAACGGCTTGATAGCCGCGGCCGTGACTGTGAGGTTGATGTTTTCCTCGCCGTGCGCGTAAAATACGCCGGGAACTTTACCTTCGAAGCGGACACGGTTGGCAAACGAGCCGACTTCCTTGCGAACTTCTGCTTTCAACACTATTTCAGACATTGAGCACTCCTTCGTGATGGATCACGTAAATGAACAGGTTATATTTTATCTTTATCAATATCGAACAGCGAAGAGATTGACTTGTTTTCGAACGTCCGTTCGATCGCTTCGGCAAAGATGCCGGCAACAGTCATCACTTCAATTTTTGGCGATTCTTCCTTCAACGGGATCGTGTCGCACACGAGCAGCCGCTCCACGTCCGAATTGTTGATCCGCGTATATGCGCTCCCTGATAACAGGGGATGCGTCGCGGCGCCGTAGACAGTCTGTGCGCCGGCGGCGCGCAGGGCGGTGACCGCATTCGCGAACGTGCCCGCCGTATCGATCAGATCATCGACAATGAGGACGTTCTTTCCGTCCACGTTTCCGATGATATTCATGATCTCGACCTGGTTCGGCGCAGGTCGGCGTTTGTCAATCAGAATCAGTTCGCCTTCGAGCCGCTTCGCATATGCGCGCGCCATTTTAATGCCGCCCACATCCGGTGAAACAACCGCAAGATTGGGAATATTCTTCTTGCGGAGATAATCTGCAAACACAACGGAGGAGTATAAGTGATCCACCGGAATGTCGAAAAATCCCTGTATCTGCGGCGCATGCATATCCATCGTGATGATGCGGTCAGCGCCTGCTTTTGTCAGGAGATTCGCGACGAGCTTGGATGTGATTGCCACACGCGGCTGATCTTTTCTATCCTGGCGCGCATACCCGAAATAGGGAATGACCGCCGTCACTTTCCGTGCCGATGCGCGCTTTGCAGCGTCGATCGTCATCAGCAATTCCATCAGATTGTCCGACGGGGGCTGCGTGGACTGGACGAGAAACACATCGCAGCCGCGGACATTATCGTTGAACTTAACCCAGATCTCGCCGTCGCTGAAATTCTTGATATCAAGACGCCCCAGAGGCTCGCCGAGCCTGTGACAGATTAATTCTGCGAGTGGACGATTTGCACGACCGGAAAACACTTTGAGCTGAGGCATCGTCTTGTTCTTCTTCCGATTATTTTTGGTACTTTAGAATGATAGTATATTAAAAAAAGACGAAAAAGTCAATAATATTTCCTGTCGAATCGGTGAAAATCGAACTTATTGGAGGGTTTCCCCCCGTGTGACACTCTGTTCACTTGCCAAATTCATTTCTCATCCGCCGATCGATTCTTTTTTTTCGTATCTTGTTCGTCTATGGAAACAAACAGACTGATTCACGAAGATTTTGAACTCACAACACCGTCGGGTGTTCCGCTCCGTGGCACGGCACGCTGGGATCGCACGGCGGAGGCCGGCTCTTGCCCTGTCGTCATCATCTGTCACGGCTTCAAGGCGTTCAAGGACTGGGGACCGTTCCCGCATATCGGAACATGGTTTGCGGTGCGCGGTTTCGCGTCCATCGTCTTCAATTTTTCTCATAACGGCATCGGAGCCGATCCGCGGCGATTCACGGAACATGATCTGTTCGAAAAAAATACGATCAGCCTCGAGATCGAGGATGTCAGGACGATCCTCGATGCGCTCGAAGCGCGCCGCCTGCCGGGAGCTGCATATGACAGGAACCGCGTGGGACTCGTCGGACATTCGCGCGGCGGAGGGATTGCGCTTGTGACGGCGCGCGAGGATGCGCGTGTGCATGCCGTGGCACTCTGGTCTTCGGTCTCGACGTTCAATCGCTACACGCCGGAACAGATTGCGCGCTGGAGGGAAAAGGGCTCGCTGCAGCTGCATTCGATCAGCGCGACGAAAACGTTTCGCATGGGAATCGATCTGTTGCGTGATGCAGAGCAGAACCGTGAGCGCTTCGATCTCATCAACGCCGCGGCGCATCTCGACAAGCCGCTGCTCATCGTGCACGGCTCCGAAGACGTGCCGGTGAAGATCCAGGAAGCGGAACGTCTCTATGATGCGTCGGATAAAAGCCGGACACAATTCGTGCGGCTCGAGGGAGTGGGACATATGTACGGGGCGAAGCATCCGTATCGACACGAGAGTCCCACGCTCACGCATATCCTCGATGTGACGGGAGCGTGGTTTCATTCAGTGCTGCACGCGCCGTCAATCATATAAAGAGCGGCGCAAGAACGAGCGTGAGCGTCGCAAGAAGTTTGATGAGCACGTGGAGCGACGGCCCCGCCGTGTCCTTGAACGGATCGCCGACAGTGTCGCCGACGACTGACGCGCGATGCGGATCCGATCGTTTCCCGCCGAGCTTTCCGGTCTCGATGTATTTTTTTGCATTGTCCCAGGCGCCGCCCCCGTTATTCAGAAACAGCGCCATCAGCACACCGGTGATTGTGCCGGCCATCAGGTACCCGCCCACGACTTCGGCCCCGCTTGCCCCGCGAAGAGCATTCCCTCCGAGATAATAAATCACCCTGAAGATCACACCCACGCCGAGGGTCATTCCAACGACGAGCACGCCGGGCATCACCATTTTACGCAGCGCCGCCCGTGTCGCGATGTCGACGCATTGTCCGTAATCGGGTTTTGATGTGCCCGCCATGATGCCGGGATTGTCGGCGAACTGCGTCCTCACATTTGTGATGATCGAATTCGCCGCGGCCCCCACGGCATTGATGGCCATGGCGCAAAACAGATACACGAGGACGGATCCGAGCATCGCTCCAACAAACACCTCCGGCTTGTTCAGATCGATGACTCCGGTGAATGCCGGAAAATAATTTCGCACTTCATCCATATACGCGCCGAACAGAAGGAATGCCGCAAGCGCCGCAGAGCCGACCGCATAGCCTTTCGTGAGCGCCTTTGTCGTATTGCCGACCGCATCGAGGCGGTCCGTCCGCTCGCGCACTTCCTGGGGCTGACGGCTCATCTCGATGATGCCGCCGGCATTGTCGGTGATCGGACCGAACGTATCCATCGCAAGAATATATGCGGCCGTACCGAGCATGCCCATCGTGGCCACTGCGGTGCCGAAGAGTCCCGCATTGGCGAGTCCCGAATGCTGTCCCAGGAAATGCGACGAGACGATCGCGATGCTGATGACGAGGATTGAAAATCCGGTCGACTCCATGCCGACGGCAATGCCGGTGATGATGTTCGTGGCGGATCCTGTGAGCGATGCATTGGCGATCGACATGACCGGACGGTATTTGTCTTCCGTATAATATTGCGTGATGTACACGAATGCGATTGACGTGCCGATGCCGATGACGCCGCACAGGAAGAAATTCAAAAAGTAGTCCCCGAGCAGCCATCGCGACGCGATGAAGAATCCGACTACGGCGAGTCCTGATGTGACGAAGTATCCGCGATTGAGCGACTTCATGGGATCTTCATTCTCATGCGTGCGCACAGAGAGGACGCCGGCGATCGACGCAAGAATGCCGAACGCGCGGGCCACGAGAGGAAACAGAAGCACGGAGGTGACAGTGATGCCCGTCGACGACAGGAGCGCCGCATTCTCGCGATAGAGTCCGGCTGCGAGTATCATCGCGCCGATATTTTCAGCGGCGGTCGACTCGAAGAGATCGGCGCCGCGGCCCGCACAGTCGCCCACGTTATCGCCCACGAGATCGGCGATCACGGCGGGATTGCGCGGATCGTCTTCGGGAATGCCCGCCTCGACTTTGCCGACAAGATCGGCTCCGACATCTGCGCCCTTCGTATAGATGCCTCCTCCGAGCTGAGCAAAGAGCGCGACGAAGCTCGCGCCGAATCCGTATCCGACGATGAGCAGCGGGATCTTGTTCATATCGGGCACGACGTTCAGCATCTCGACGAGCGTAAAGAGGCCCGCGACGCCGACGAGACTCATTGCGACGACGAAAAATCCGGACACGGCGCCGCCGCGCAGTGCGATCTGCAGCGCGTCGTTCATTGATGCCCGCGCGCCGGAGGCGCAACGAATATTCGCACGGATTGAAATCCACATGCCCATGTATCCCGCAGCAACGGAACATGCGGCTCCAAAAATAAACGAGAGCGTGGTCCACAATGCGAGCATCGCGCTCGAAGCGGGATCGTGTTGTGTCGGAGTGCGCACGTACGCGTAGAGGATGTAGATCAGGAGGGCAAGCGGGATGGCGAGCATGACGATCGTGCTGTACTGCCGCTTCAGAAACGCTTCGGCACCGATGCGGATGGCGTCTGAAATTTCGCGCATGCCCGGAGTGCCCGTCTCGCGGGCGAGGATCAATCGTGTGAGGTAAAGAGCGAACAACAAACCGATGAGGCTGATGCCGAGAACGAGAGCGAGTTCCATACCGATCCCTTTCGCGTGGAAGATGAAGACATTATCCCGAACAAGGCTTATCGATTCAACACAAAGCATTGACGAATAATTTCAGCAACCGATGGTGCGATCAGCATGTGATGTGACCCGGCGGGGATGCAAACGATTGTCGACTTCCCCTAACGACAAACATACGACAATTTCAAGTGACATCCAATCCTCTGTCGATGCGGAATGGGACGAGACGCGAAACGACGGGAGTCGTGGTCATGACGCGGGGGAATTGGACGGTGTGAGTCGCGAAAAATAGATGCCTGAAAGGAGGACGGCGCCCGACAGAAAGTAGGGAATCGAGGGATGCATCTCGAACAACACGCCGGCCGCGACGGGCACGACGGCCATGGCAACCGACATGAGCGACGAGAGGATGCCGAGCGTTTCGCCCTTCATCGTCGGATCGACCGCCCCGGCTGTCCGGCTGGTGATGGCGGTACGAAGGATTCCCTGTCCCGTGCCGAGCAATGGAAGTGAAAGGAAGAAGAGCCATTCCTGCATGGAGGCGATCATCACCACGGCGACGGCAAGTATCGAAAACATCAGCACATCAAGCTGTCCGTCCGAAAAATTCGGAAGCCAGAATCGCTTGAGCAGCGCCGCCTGATTGATGACGATGATGATGCCGAGCGACGTGAAGAGCATGCCGGTCGTGAACGATGAAAATCCGAACACGCGCTGCGTGAACAACGCAAAGAGGGATTGCGAGATCACCTGCGCCACGGCAAACGCAATCCACGTGAGCAGCATGGGATGGATCGACTTCGCCTGGAGCGCGCGCCTGATCGGCGCGAAGGGATGGTAGGTGATCTTCGCAGTGCTCCGATTGAAATTCGTTTCGGGCAGCGTAAAGTACGCGACGATCACATTGAGCGTTGCGAGTGCGCCTGCAAAATAGAAGGGCGTTGCATGCGAGAACTTGCTGAGGGTTCCGCCGATGACGGGACCGAGCGTGAAGCCGATGCCGAACGCCGCGCCAAGCAGACCGATGTTCGCCGTGCGATCCTTCTCGTCTTTCGCGAGATCGACAAGGTAGCTTTGCGCGATCGAAAAATTCCCGGCTGCGAGTCCGTCGATGATCCGTCCGATGAACAGCAGCGGAAGCGCCGCGGCGCTCGCAAAGACGAACCATCCGACGGCGGTCGATGCGATGCTGAAGAGCAGGACAGGCCGTCGGCCGATGCGGTCCGACAGCGCTCCGAGAAACGGACTGCTCAGGAATGAGCAAACCGAATAGGTCGCGAAGAGCACGGTGACCATGAGCGCCGATGCGCCGAATTCCGATACGTAGAAGGGGAGGATCGGGATGACGATCCCGAAGCCGATGACGTCGACAAGGACCGTCATCAGGATGATGAGTTTCTGTCTTTTCATCTGGCGCCCAGTTTCAATGCATGCTTCAACAGCAGCTCGAGCGTGGGCTGCGAATCGCGCAGTTCGCCCATCGCGGCCGAGATCATCTGTTCGGCCCGATCGCGCGAATATCCCAGCGAGATCATCGCCGCAACAGCATCGGAGCGCATGCCTGTTCCTTCCGCCGCGGACTGAGACGCAGGCGACGACACGTCGACGCGTCCGATCTTGTCGCGCAGCTCAAGGAGCATGCGCTCTGCCGTTTTTTTCCCGATGCCGGGCAGCCGCGTGAGGCCGGCCGCATTGCCTTCGACGATCATCATCGTGAAGTCGCGCGGCTGAATTCCTGAAAGGATCGTTTGCGCGGTCTTCGGTCCGATGCCGGAAACGGAGATCAGGAGCCGGAAGACATCGCGCTCGCTTTCGGTGGCGAAGCCGAAGAGCTGCTGGCTTTCCTCACGAATATGATGATGCGTGAGGAGTGTCACCGGTTTCTGTTCGTCGGGAAGTTTTTCGTACGTGGAGAGCGAAATGTTCACGCCATAGCCGACGCCGTTCACGTCAATCACGATTTCGGTCGGAGTCTTTTTTGCGAGTATGCCTGATAACTGAGCGATCATTGATTCAAGGCTTGGTGTAATTCTTCGTGAGTACGCGTTCGGGATGAGCGGCGATAAACGCTTCCCAGGTCGTATGAGCGGCGCCCGGCGACGTGATCCTGTACGCATGTGTGATCGCCGCGGCGAGCGCGTCCGACACGTCGAGCGCTCCGGGCGACGATTTCAGGTGCAGCATCTTCGTGACCATGAATTGCACCTGCAGCTTTGTGGCGGCGCCATTGCCGGTCACCGCTTT
>DATGXR010000439.1:0-7627 GCA_035298825.1 Bacteroidota bacterium | reverse complement strand
CGCATAAAAAGAAACGATCGTAAGACGACTCGCCGCTGCCGGTGCAGCGCTGCGTGTGGAAAAAATTATTCTATCACGAGAAGAGCATCATCATCATGAAAACACAACTTGTCTATAAGCGCTTCAACAGATTCTGGCATTGGATGCAGGCGGCGCTGATCTTTTTTCTCGCCCTGACGGGCTTCGAGATACACGGATCGCTTACATTTTTCGGCTTCGAACACGCGGTTCACTATCACAGCACTGCGGCTGTCATGTTCATTGTCCTGATCGTCTTTGCGATTTTCTGGCACTTCACCACCGGCGAGTGGAAACAATATCTTCCGACGAAGACGCATTTGCGCGAGCAAATCGCGTATTACCTCGACGGCATCTTTCGCAACGCGCCGCATCCGACGCACAAGACCGTCCTGAGTAAGCTCAATCCGTTGCAGCGGCTTGTGTATCTCGCGCTGAAGATCCTCGTGATTCCGGTGATGGTCGTGTCGGGACTCTTATACATGTATTACCGTTATCCCCAGCGATACAGCATCGAGTCGTTCCAGGTATGCAGCCTCGAGACGGTGGCCTTGCTGCACACGATCGGTGCGTTCATACTCATTTCGTTCGTGATTGTGCATCTCTATCTGATCACAACGGGCCGCACGCTTACATCGAATCTTAAGGCGATGGTCACAGGTTATGAAGAACTTGAGGAGACTCACTGACATGGAAAAAACAACAACGTATATGAATCCGTACCTGGCGGGCTTTCTGCTGGGACTCGTTCTCCTGACGACGATTTATGTGACCGGCCGCGGTCTCGGAGCAAGCGGAGCAATGAAAAGCGTCGTCGTGTCGGGAGTTCAAACAGTCGCACCCGCGCATGCCTCGAACGCCCCGTTCTATCAGGATTATAAAAAAGAACATCCTGAAAGTCCGATGAAATCCTGGCTCGTGTTCGAAGTGGCTGGCGTGCTGCTCGGCGCATTCCTCTCGGGCTTGATCTCGGATCGGCTCGGTTTCACGCTCGAAAAAGGGCCGCGCGTGCGCTCGGCCGTGCGTCTTGTCATGGCGGGCCTCGGAGGGATGTTATTCGGCCTCGGCGCACAGTTTGCCCGCGGCTGCACGAGCGGCGCCGCGCTGAGCGGCATGGCCGTGCTCTCAACCGGCGGATTTATCACGATGCTCGCCATCTTCGGCACAGGCTACGTGGCCGCCTACGGCTTCAGGAAATTCTGGCTGTAGACGCGCGTACGCTTGCGGCGAAAAAAAATGCCGGCTTGAGCCACACGCACCAGTGGGTTGGAGAGTCACAATAATTTCATAGCGCACATTATCATCACAATCACAACATACGCATATGGGACCATTAGTACCTGAAATGATCGGCAACGAACTCAACTATATCGTTGCACTGTTGATCGGCATTGCATTCGGCTTCGTGCTCGAGCAGGCCGGATTTTCTTCTTCGCGCAAGCTTGCGGGCATTTTCTACGGATATGACTTCACGGTGCTGCGCGTGTTCTTCACGGCGGCAGCCACGGCCATGGCCGGATCGCTTATCCTGGGCTATCTCGGATTGCTGGATATGGAGGTGATCTATGTCAATCCCACATATGTCTGGGCGGCAATCGTCGGCGGTGCAATCATGGGGCTCGGCTTCGTCGTCGGAGGCTACTGTCCCGGCACGAGCGTGTGCGCGGCGGCGATCGGGAAGATCGACGCGATTGTGTTCGTGATCGGTTCGATTCTCGGTGTGCTCTTTTTTGCTGAAGGCTATTCGGCATTCGAAGGACTCTACACGGCGTCGTTCCTCGGCAATCTGAAAGTCTACAATTCGATCGGCATGAGCGAGGGCGCGTTTGCGCTGTTTCTGGTGGCAGCGGCGCTCAGCGCGTTTTACGCCACAGACTGGATCGAAGCGAAGGTGACCGCGCGGACGGAGAAGAAGCCGGCGCGATTGCGCAAACAATATGCGCTCTTTACAGTGCTGGCGCTGGGCGTGGGAGTGATGCTTGTGTTCATGCCCGACAGGAAAACGGCAATCCTCAACGAGTCGATGAACGATGCGTACGTCGGCGCGCAGCCGGTCGAATCGATGACGAGCGACGAGCTTGCGTATCGTCTGCTCGATGGTGATGCGGCGCTTCAGGTGATCGATGTCCGGCCCGCTTCGGAATTCGAGCGGATGACGCTGCCAACGGCCATGAACGTACAGCGCGAGAATTTCTTCAGCAAGGAATGGAATGAAGCACTGTCGCTGAAACATAAGCGCCGCGTGCTGATCGCGCAAACGGAGATGGACGAACGCAGGGCCGATGCGGTTGCGCGCGCGCTCGGTGTTGAAAACACGTGCGTGCTTAAAGGCGGACTCGGGGAGTTTGAATCGTCGATTCTTCGCTACACATCACCGGCGCAAATCACGGATGGTCAGACGGCCGACACGGACCGCTTCCGTCTGCGCGCGGCGCCGATCTTGGCGAAGATGATTGCTGAGGCTAAAAACAAACCGAAGGTTGTGAAGATCGCACGCAAGATCGCCGGCGGGTGCTGATGGCCGGCGTCCGTTGAAGCGGGGTTGGGACACATGAGTATGTGTTTCACTTCATCGGATTACTTGAATAACTTTTTCCATTTGTCTTCGATCGATTCTTTGGTGTGGGCGGGACAGTATTTCGCATGCAATGATTCGAGATCGGTGCGCGAGTGCTCATCGAGCTCCTCGTCATCCTTGTCCCGTTTAACATACCCTGTAAAGCGCGTCTGCTCCTCGCGCGTCATGCGCGATTCATGATCGCGAAGAGCGAGGATGGTGTTATGCTGTTCGACGTGTGTCATTCGTATCAGTCTCCGTCATGTTTTCGTTTCGTGTACACGGTTCCCATTCGGATCTGCTCGGTGTAGGGTCCGTTCCAACTCTTCAGGAAGATCGCATCCAGGCGCGCGGCAAGTTTCGCATTCTGTACAATCACGCCCAGGTTCCGCGATTCATGGAAATATCCCCGCTCGGCGTTGCTTGTTCCCAGCCAGAATTCCCTTGCATCGGCAACGATGTATTTGCAGTGCTCCACGCGTGCGAATGATATGTATCCGCCCTGCCATTCGGGAATCGCGGAGAACTTGAGTTCCACATTCGGCACTTCAGAAAGCGCCTTGAGATCCTTCTCGGCATGCGTCTCTTTTTGCCAGTCCGCAACGATGATCCTTACCGACACTCCGCGGGCGGCTGTCCGCCGTATGGCTTCTGTCAGGGCGAAGGTCTCACCCTTTTTATACGGGACGGGGGAGAAGGACAAGAACTGCATCACCACTTCTTTTTTTGCCTCATCCATCAAACGAACGATCGCCTGCTCGTCCCAATGCGCCGAATCGGGACAGACCGAGATCGGACTGCAGGTGGGGAAGAATGTCACCGTGTCTTTTTTTGCACGGATCAATCGCTCGGGATGTGAAAACAGTGACGCGTTCCATTTCAGATCCGATACGGCGCCGCCGCCGGCGAGCATCCAGTCGGCCTCGAAGATCGATTCGTAGAAGGCTGCAGCATCGGCGTGCCTGAGTCGGAATCCGAGCTCGTGGATGTGCTTGAGCGATCGCCAGTCGAAATTCTGGCTTCCGAAATATACCTCGCGTTTGTCGACGATGAAATACTTCGCATGCTGTATGCCCCCTGCAATTTTCGAATAATCGATGAGGCGCGATTCGATGTTCTTATGCGTGCCGAGCGAATCAACGGTTCCGGGATAGGTCTTGTGCATTTTCGCATCTGCCAGCACGCGCACACGCACTCCGCGCGCAGCCGCTTTCAGGACGGCGTTGATCACCGGATCCATCGGTTCGCCCGGTTTGGTTGAAATGTAAAATTGCTCGATATCGAGCGTTTTTCGGGCACGATTGATCATTTCGATCCAGACACGATCGGCATTGCGGATATCGGCATTGTCGAGCACCGTGCCGACCGGTGTGCTTTCAACGAGTTCGATCTCATTTTGTGCATGCAGCGAGAGTGTGAGTGAAAAAAGCGCGATCAGCAGCATCCCTGAGAGTCTTTGTTTCATTGGCATGGAATCCTTCGAAAAAAACGTCGGCGGGTATGATAAATTCGTATGTTTCATTTGTTTTATTTTAGTATATTCGTTTGCAATGAACAAAATATTTTCAATGAAAGCCACAAAGAAGAAACAAATATTACTCGTCGGCGACCGGATGCGCATGCGGCAATCCCGGATGCTTTGGTTGAGCGACTGCGATACGCCGACGGAACCGGGACGATGACCATGCCCGAGGATCTGTTCATATTCAGCGAGGACCATCTTCACGCGCAACTCGAGACAGCGCCCTACACGCTCGGCTTCTATACCGTGCGGTTCTATACGCACAACAACCGCCTTGCCAAAGAGCCGACGTCGACGCTTGGGGATTTTTATCTCTATCCGTCGGGCGGCACGCTGCGCGACAGCCAATTCAATATTGTATTTTACGATTCGCAATTCGACACATACCGCGGATTCATTCCGCCCCACATGCGCAACGCGCATACACAGCAAGGATGACAGATTTGCACACCGATGAAATTCTCGAAAGTATCTCAGGCGGCTTTTTTGCGCTCGACAACGACTATCGTTTCACATATTGGAATCATGCGGCCGAGGAAGGCACTGGCTTTACACGCGGTGAAGTGCTGGGCCGCAACGTATTCGAGATCTTTCCGAACGCTGAGCGCGATGAACTGGGAGAAGCGTATCGCCGGGCGATGAAGACGCGGGCGTTCCAGACGCTCATCACGTGCTACCGCGACACGCGTTACGAAAAATGGTTCGATGTGCGCATTTATCCCGGCGACCAGGGGTTATCTGTTTTTCTGCAGGATATCACAGATCAGAAGCAGGAGGAACTCGAGCGTGCCGCGCTGCTTGAGGTTTCGCACGCCATCAATTCGGGAAAGCAGATCGACGAGCTCTGCGCCCATGTTGCCGCCGCGGTTCGCACACGCTATAACCTTCCGCTGCATTCCGTGCTGTTGTATCTCTACCGTCCGACGCAGAAGCAGCTCGTGCTCATGGCGCCCGACGGTCTGCCGGCGCCGTTGCAGCAATCGATCTCCACGGTCCCGGTCGAGAACACTCCGATGTACGGCGTTGTGGAAGCCGCGCGCCTGGGCAGCTCGATTGTCACGACCGATGTCGGACGGAGTCTGCTCTATGCCTTTGCTCCCGAACTGGTCATCACTTCCGAAAAAACGACGCTCGTTGTACTTCCGTTGAAAGTGGACACGGAACTTGTGGGCGTGCTCGAGATCCAGCTCACAAAGGAGCGCATGGCGGCCGAGCGCGAACTTCCATTCTTGTCGCTGCTGACGACTGAAGCAGCCGTCGGCATCAGCCGACGCACGTTGCTTGACGAGCTGCGCGTAAAGAACGTGGACCTTGAAATCCAGCGCGCGCAGACAGTCGAAGCCAACGACACGCTGAAGCGCTTCCTTGCCTTCTTCAGCCATGAGCTGCGCTCGCCGTTGAATTCTGTGATCGGGTATTCGGAACTCCTGCGCGACACGGCCGAGGGGCTGAGCGTGCGGGCCGTGACCGATTATGCAAAGACGATCCATTCGAGCGGTTCGCATTTGCTGCATCTCATCAACGACATCCTCGATCTTTCGAAGATCGAAGCCGGCAAACTCGATCTGCATTTCTCGGCCGTGGCGCTGCCGCCGCTGCTTGAAACAGTTCGTGAAACGGTCCGTCCCCGGCTGGATGCCAAAAATATTTCGTTCGATGTTATGGTGACGGACGATGTCGAGGAGCTTGTCGTCGACGAGGTCCGATTGCGTCAGATCCTGCTGAACCTCGTGACGAACGCGATCAAGTTCAGTTACGACGATTCGCGCATCATCCTGAGCGTGAAGCGCGTTCAATCGGATATTGAATTCACAGTCCAGGATTTCGGATGCGGCATCACGAAAGAGGATCAGGCGTTGCTCTTCAAACCATTCCAGCAGACCGCAGCCGGTGCGCGGAAAAGCGAAGGCACGGGCCTCGGTCTTGCAATCACGCGGAAGCTCGTCGAGCTTCATGGCGGATCGATCTTCGTTGTCAGCGAGTTTCAGGAAGGCTCGACATTCATCGTGCGCATGCCGATGATGGTCAAGGCCGAGAACGAAGCGGCAAAAATCATGCAGGCCATCGCCCAGGCGCACGGCACGAAATCGCCCCGGCGCGTGCTCATCGTCGAAGACAAGCCGCATGCGTACACGCTGCTTCGCACCTATTTGCAGGATGCGGGCTATGAGACGGAGATTGCCGTCAACGGCATCGAAGCCCTGGAGAAGGCGAAACTCTGGAAGCCCGATGTGATCACGCTCGATATTCTTTTGCCGGTGAAGGACGGGTGGCAGGTGCTGCGCGAATTGAAGGAACATCCCTTGTGCCGCGCGATTCCTGTGATCATCATCTCGATGGTCGACGAACGCAACGTGGGATTCAGTCTCGGCGCCGCAGAATATTTCGTGAAGCCGGTGCAGAAAGAATCGCTGTTGCTCGCCTTGAAGCGCGTGTCGGAGCGGCACCCGTATGTGGCCAATGCCGCGAAGATTCTCGTCATCGACGACGATCCCTCGTCGACCGATTTGGTGCAGGTGATCCTCGAATCGGAAGGCTGCACAGTGCTGAAAGCCAATAACGGCCGGGACGGATTGGCGATCGCCGAACGCGAACGGCCCGATCTGATCCTGCTCGATCTTGTGATGCCGGAGCTTTCGGGATTCAACGTCGCCTATCAGCTTAAGCACAACCTTGCCACATACACGATTCCCGTGATGATCATGACATCGATGGAGATCGACGACGAGACGCGCCGCCAGCTTGAGGGATTCGTTGTGGGACTGATGAAAAAATCGGGCTTCACAAAGCGCGATTTGCTCAACGAGATTGCGACAATTAACAATCATCACGGGAAGTGACCGCTACCGCGCCTTTTTTGCGAATCATGCATCATTGAAAAGGAGATCGTATGTTCGAAAGCTCTCTGGCCGAACTCTACTGGTTTCTGCTCGGCATCATTTTCTTCGTGCTTGAAATCGTGATCCCTGGTTTCATCATCTTTTTCTTCGGCGTCGGCGCCTGTGTCACGGCGCTGCTTGTGTGGGTGGGAGTGCTTTCCGGGGCGACCGCTCAACTGCTGGTCTTCTGCATCTCGTCGCTTCTGGCGCTGTTACTGTTCCGGAAGAAGGGCCGCCCGTCGCTGCGCGGACTGGTCTCGCGCAGGGCGGAGGAAGGCGGATTGCCCGATGAGATGGCCGGCGAACGCGCCACGGTCGTACGCGATATCGTGCCGGGAGCAATTGGGGGAAAAGTTGAATTTCACGGCACGCTCTGGGACGCCGAAAGCGACATCCCGGTTGCGCCCGGAACGACAGTTGAAATCGTGCGACGAAAGGATCTGACACTGATTGTCAAAGCGCAGTCCGCGGCGCACTGAATGGCGCACCTCGCCTGTGTATGGCTTGCATGTTCTCTCACTTATCCTCTCAACCTGACGGAGATCACCTGCTATGGATGTCACAACGATCATCATACTTATTCTGGCTGCGTTCATCATCTTCGTGCTGATGCAGACCGCCCGCGTTGTTCCGCAAAAGACCGTGTACATC
>DATGXR010000438.1:0-4009 GCA_035298825.1 Bacteroidota bacterium | reverse complement strand
TTGCTCGAAGCGACTGTTGAATCGAAGTATGCGCTCAAGCGCAAGGCGCTTATCTCCATCATGGAAAAAGTGAAATTCCGTACGATCGCCCGTCCGGGAGATGTGCTGGACCTTCAGGCGACGATCGAATCGCTGCGCGATGATTCGGGCCGTGTGCGGACGCTTGCGTGTGTAGGCGACAGGAAGATCGCGGAAACCACGATGACATTCGTGCTGACGGAATTCAATGATCCCGAACTGGAGCGCAAGCGTGATGCACTGCTGAAATTCTGGCTCGAGGGTCTTCGATCATGAAACACCGCGTCGCCATCACCGGACTGGGAATGGTCTCTCCGCTCGGACACACGATCGAAGACAACTACAATCGTTTGTCCGCACGCGAGCGTGGCATCGCGCGCTTCGGATTCAACGGGCACGAAGCGCTTCCCCATTGCACATGCGGAGCGATCACGGAATTTCATCCCTCATCGCTCATCGATAATAAACGACTCTTCAAACTGATGAACCGCGAGTCGCAGCTTGCATGGATCGCCGCAAGCCGCGCGATCACGGACTCGCGCATCGACGATCGATATGTGAAAAACCGGATGGGGGTGTATCTCGGCACGGGACTGACTTCCGGCGAGCTCGATGCCCTGGCGCCGATTGCCGAGCATTCGGTCGACGAGGAGGGAGAATTTTCATACCGGCTGTTAGGTACGCAGGCTCTTGCAAAATGTAATCCGCTTCTTTCGTTCAAGATCCTTCCCAATATGGCCCTGTCGTACATCGCGATCGAGCACCAGGCGCAGGGCCCCAATATGGTTTTCACTCCATGGCCGGGCAATGCGCTTCAGGCGATCGTCGAGGCGGCGCGTTCGATTCAATCGGGAGAGATCGACTGCGCGCTTGCAGGGGGCTGCGATTCGAAAACGAATTATGTGAGCTTTCTCACGCTCGAGCGGCTCGGACTCTTATCGCGCACAGGGCGCGGTGCAACGCCTCTTTCACCTCTCGCGGATGGACTGATTCCGGGCGAGGGCGCTGCGTGTCTGTTTCTTGAATCATTCGAACATGCCGCGCAACGAAATGCGCGCATCTACAGTGAGATCCTCGGTGGCGCAAGCGCGAGCGATTGCCATTCGGAGAAACAGTTTCCCTCATACGCGCCTGTGCTCGAAGCAGCGATGCGCAGCGCGTGCGCCGATGCAGGCGTCGAGTGCTCACAGATCGATTGCATCTGCACAAGCATGAATTCACATCCGCAGGGCGATGCAACCGAGCTGCACGCGATCCGATCTGTTTTTGAAGACGATCGCATGCCGGCGCTTGCGGCGCTGAGCGAGTATACGGGAGATTTGATGGCAGCTGCTCCGGCCTATCAAACGGCGATGTGCGCATATGCATTCACACAAAAAAGTCATTTTCCATTTCTCTCCGTCCCTCGCGGCGCTGATGCGCACGAGCGCAGCGATGATACTCATAATGGAATGCGCACGGCGCTCATTAACGCCTTCAGCATTGGCACAACGAAAGCGAGCCTTGTCATTGGACACTTCGATGGAGAATAACAGTGCCCCGGAAGGACGTCGCGTCGTCGTCACGGGACTCGGTGTCGTCTCATCGATCGGCGTGGGAAAGAAGACGTTCTACGACGCTCTTGCTGCTGGAGAATCGGGAATCCATGAAATCACCGCATTCGATGCGTCGTCATTTCCCGTGAAGATCGCAGCGGAAGTGAGACACTTCGATATCAATCGGAGCGCCGAAGACTCCGAGGATGTGCGAGGAATTTTTGACAGAAAAGTGCATTTCGGCCTTGCGGCGTTCGATGAAGCGTACGCCTCATCGGGCGTTTCATCCGACGCGTTGTCTGATGCGCGAACGGCGCTGAATCTCGGCGTCTCGCTCGAATCGTTTTCGATCGACCAGATCGCATCGAGCGTGAGGGATCACCGAATGGATTTTGCGCGTTTGTATGCGGAAGCGATGCGCGCCGGAGCGTCACCTATGCAGACTCCATTGGATACGACAAACCGGATCCTTGTGCGTCGGTATGGAATCACGGGTATGAATTTCGTCAACTCTTCGGCCTGTGCAGCTTCGGCACAGGCGATCGGTCATTCGTTTCGCATGATGCGCCGCGGAGAGATCGATCTTGCGTTCTGCGGCGGGATGGATTCGATGATCAATCCCCTCGGTGTCGGCGGATTCTCGCTGCTTGGAGCGCTCTCGACGAGCAACGATCTTCTGGGGGTGGCGATGCGTCCTTTTGATGCACGGCGAAACGGTACGGTCCTGGGTGAAGGCGCAGCCGTGCTTGTGCTTGAGACTCTGGAGCGCGCGCTTGCGCGCAACGCATACATTCATGCCGAGGTCATCGGATTCGGATCGAGCTGCGACGCATACAAGCCGACCGATCCCGATCCGGAAGGATTGGGAGCCGTGCAGGCAATGAACTCCGCGCTTCACTCAGCCGGACTTACTTCCGATGCGATCGAGTATATCAACGCCCATGGCACATCGACACCGAAGAACGATGAAATCGAGACAAAGGCGATCAAAACGGTGTTTGGCAGCCGCGCTGCCCGAATTCCGGTGAGTTCGACAAAATCGATGATCGGACATTGCATTGCGGCTTCGGGAGCGATCGAATGCGTTGCGTCGATATCGGCATTCGAGCGCAATGTGATTCCGCCGACAATCAATTATGTGCACAAAGATCATTACTGCGATCTGGATTACGTTCCGAATACGGCTCGCGTGTGGACGGGCGATCGCATCCTCACGAACTCGTTCGGCTTCGGCGGACAGAATGCGTCACTTATCCTTCAACGTTGGCGGAGTCACTGATGTCGAACCATTGTCTTGTCACAGGAGCCTCGCGAGGCATCGGCCGCGCCATTGCGCTCGAACTCGCCGCGCGCGGATTTGATGTCGCAATTAATTTCCACACGCATGAACGAGAAGCGCACGATGTCGCCTACGCAATCGAAACGATGGGAAGACGCTCGATCGTGATCAAAGCTGACGTGTCCGATCCCCATGAATCAACATCGATGGTGAAGCGCGTCGTATCGGAATTCGGTTCGATTGATTGTCTTGTGAACAATGCGGGGATTGCGAAAGATTATTCCGTGCTCGGAATGGAGTCTGAAGAGTGGGAACGCGTGCTTGGTGTCAATTTGACAGGATCATTCAACACTGCACGAGCGGCGGCAAAATTCATGGTGCATCAGAAACATGGAGCGATTGTGAATTTGTCGTCTGTCATGGCAACTTCCGGCGGACGCGGCTGCGCAAATTACGCTGCAAGCAAGGGCGGCGTTGAGTCGTTCACACGCGCGCTGGCTGTCGAGTTGGCGTCGAAAGGCGTGCGCGTCAACGCTGTGGCGCCGGGCGCGATCGAAACTGAGCTTGTTGAAAACGTGCTTTCTGCGGCTCGAGAAAAAATCGTATCGAACATTCCCCTTGGCAGACTCGGGGCACCGGATGAGGTGGCAAAGCTTGTCGCGTTTCTGTGCTCGGAGGATGCCGGCTATATCACTGGACAGGTCATACGCATTGATGGAGGATTCGGCTTATGCAGATAGATGAACTGCTGACAGTGTTGAAAGAACGCAGAAGCATTCGCGCATTTTCCGGCGAAGCGGTGTCTGCCGAGGAAATCCAAATGTTGCTGGAAGCAGCTCAGGCGGCTCCGAGCAACAGCAATCGTCAGGGATGGAAATTTCTCGTCATAAAAAATGACGGCATTAAGCGCCAGATGGCCGATGCAGTTGAGCAAAAAGTTTTGGAGCTCGGGAGAGTGATCATCGATGCGGAGCTCCGCGCGGCATTCGATTCTTACGCGCGGTATCTGACTTTTTTCACTAAAGCGCCCGTTGTGATTGCGGCGCTTTCGAAACGCTCGCCGTCCTTTCTTGAAACAATTTCGCGCGAGACGGGGATGGATCTTCCAATCGGCACAGGACAGGCGGAATTGATGAGCGTGTCGATGGCGATTCAGAATCTGCAGTTGGCGGCCCAT
>DATGXR010000437.1:0-4346 GCA_035298825.1 Bacteroidota bacterium | reverse complement strand
ACACAAAAAGTCGCGACCGGCCGGACGCAGAATACGAGTGCGGTCTGCGTGACTCAAGCGGACGAGGAGCACAACACATCCGCTGCCGCGCACAGTCACGCTGCGGATTGCATGTGCCTCTGTCATGCCACATCGCTTATTCCGTCATCTGAAGGGTCCCACTGCCTTGCTGCCGTATCGTCAGTGTACGACCATATCTCGGCCGACCTGCCGGTGATCCCCAATACAACCCCCTATCGTCCTCCGACTGCTGTCTGATCGTTCCTTCTATCGCATTGCATCCTGAGCCCGGTCAACGGTCAGGCATTGCTATACCCATCGACACATCAATAACAATCGACATACATACCGAGGTCCACATTGAAAAGAATTTATTTTTCGATGGGGATGTCCGTTGTGCTGTACTGTGCCGTCTCATCCGCGCAGGGCATCGAACGGCTCTCCATTCATGACGCGATCACAATCGCTCTCATGAGCAATCCACAATCGCTTGTCTCGTCCCGCCAGATCGATGCGGAACGGGGACGCTTCTGGAGGGGCATCGCGCCGCCCGCTCCCGTCTTGGGCGTCAATTGCCAATACATCCCGAAGGGGAGCACAATCAGCCGTTTCGGTGAACGGACCGTCGAGATCAGTCAGACGCTCGAGTTTCCGACGACGATGGTCTTCAGAGGAATGCAGCTCGACGCGCGGATCGCGGCTGCGGAAGCTGAGCACGCCCAGTCGCAGACCATGCTCGCCTCCCAGGTGAAGATCGCGTATTATACAGTGCTGGCAAAAACGAAAAAGATCGGATTGAGCGGCGAGAACCTTTTCATTGCCGAAGATTTTGCCCGCAAGGCGGATGTTCGCTACAATGTCGGTGAAGCGACCAACCTTGAACGGCTCACGGCCGGAGTGCAGCGCACGCAGGCTGTGAATGCGCTCGAGGGAGCGAAGAACGATCTGAAAATTTCTCTGGACGAATTGAATTATGCGCTCGGCCGTGCGAATACCGAGAGGGAGATCGTACTGACCGACAGTCTCTATTATGAACCGGTCGATGAAACCGAATCGAAGCTGTTGGAACTCGCGCTTGCCTCGAATCCGCAGATACAGGCTGCGCAAAGCAGGAACGAAGCGGCTTCACTGGAGCGCACGCTTGCGTGGTCGAGTGTCCTTCCCGGTGTGAGCGCTTCATACTACCGCCAGACGGTGGACGGAAATCCGAATTTCTATGGGGTGTCGTTCGGTATCTCGCTGCCGCTGTGGTTCATGTTCGATCAACGCGGAAGGATTGAGGAAGCATCTGCCGCGTTGCACATTGCAGAGGCGGAAATGCAATCGCTGAAAAATTCGATCGGTGTCAATGTAAAAAGCGCATTTCTTGAGATGAAAAATTTCGAACGGCAGATCCTGCTTCAACAGCGCGAGATCCTTCCCCAGGCTGAAGAGGTCTACCGCTCGGCGCTCGCGGGATATGAGGCCGGAGAGTTGACATATATCGAATTTCTACAGGCGCGGCAGCTGCTCATTTCATCGCGCGCCGACCATATCGACGAATTGGTCCGGTATCGAACATCGATTGTGAAGCTTGAATATGCCGTGGGCACCGCGCTCACCCATCAATAATTAACTTTATCGCAGGATATTCTATCATGAATTCAAAGCTTGTCTATGTAGTGTTGTTCTGTGCGTTGAGCGCATCTGCACTTTGGGGATGCGGCGATGCGGGAAAATCGCATGCCGAAGTAGCGGAAGATCGTCATGCGACGCATGAAGCAATTGTTCGGCTCACACGGTCAGGGATGTCGGATATCGGACTGACCGTCTACACGGTCACACGGAAACCGTTGACGGGCGGGTTGACAATTCCGGCAACGATTGTACCCAACCAGGATCTCGAGGCGAGGATCGGTTCGCTCGTCCCGGGCCGCGTGCATCAGGTATTCGTCAAAGCCGGGGACATGGTGAGTGCGGGTCAGGTCATGATGACCGTTGAAGGATTGGATGTCGGCGCCATCAAGGCCGGCTTTCTCAAGGCGCGAGCCGCTTTCGAATACACGAAGACGGCATATGAACGCCAGAAAAAATTATTCGACGAGAATGTCGGATCGCAGAAGGCGATGCTTGAAAGCAAGGCCGAGTATGACAAGGCGCGTGCCGAATATACGGCTGAAGATCGTCGCATCCATTCAGTCGGCTTCACGGACGAGGATGTCCTGAACGGGAAAAAGGCCGACGAGCATGTCGCGGGCACGCTCCCGATCAAATCGCAGATCAGCGGCGTGGTCGTTGAACGCAATGTTGTCGTGGGACAATTTGTCGATCCCATGACGAATGCGTTTCGCGTGATCAACACGCGCTCTGTTTGGATCGACGGGCAGATCTATGAAAAAGACATGGCGAAGATCAATCGGACTTCCGCGGCGACGTTCACGACCTCGACATATCCGCATGAAGTATTCCACGGACGCGTCCTCAATATCGGCCAGACGGTCGATGAGCATTCCCGCACAATCACCGTACGTGGCGAGTTCGACAATCCGCAGGGGAAATTGAAATCGAATATGTTTGGTGATCTCACGATCTCTCTCGGCATACAGTCGGAAGCATTGATGGTGCCGGAAGAATCCGTTGTGCGCGAGAATGGCGGCGCCTATGTGTTCGTGCAGACGACCGACACGACATTCATCAAACGCACCATCGTCGCGGGTACGGCCGTCGGAACAATGATCGAAATCAGGGAGGGAGTGAAGGAAGGCGAGCGTGTGGCATCGGCCGGTGTCTTTTCACTGAAGAGCGAGCTTAAGAAAGAAGAGATCGCGGGAGATGAGCACTAATGCTTGAAAAGATCATTGCAGTGACGCTGAAGCAGAAAGGATTCATCATCTTCCTTGCGCTTCTTATCGTGGCGGTCGGATCCTACTCGTATCTGACGATGCCGATCGACGCATTTCCCGATGTGACGAACATACAGGTTGAAGTGGTCAGCCATGCGAATGGCTTGTCCGCGCCAGAGATCGAACGGAATGTCACCTATCCGATCGAGATGGCGATGCGCGGACTGCCCGATGTGGAGCAGATGCGCTCGGTCACGAAATTCGGACTTTCAATCGTGACGATCATCTTCAAGGACAATGTGGATCTCTATTTCGCGCGCCAGCTTGTGTTCGAACGGCTGGCGGAAGCGAGAGAGAATATTCCGCCCGGAGTCGAGATTGCAATGGGACCGATCGCCACGGCGATGGGGGAGATCTATCAGTACACGCTCGAGGGCAAGATGCCGAAGGATTCTCTCGCGAAGGCGGCATATCTGACCGACCTGAGGACGATGCAGGAATGGATCGTGACACCGCAGCTGAAAAGTGTGGAGGGGGTGAACGAGATCAATTCGTTCGGCGGATACTTCAAGGAATATCAGGTCGTCGTGTCGCCCGAGAAAATGCTGAAGTACGGTCTGACCGCGGAGGACGTTTTTTCCGCGATCGGGACGAACAACCAGAATGTGGGAGGAAACATCCTTGAGCGGAACGCAGATCAGTATATCGTGCGCGGAGTGGGATTGATCGGCTCGGTGGGTGATCTCGAAAATATCGTTCTGAAATCGCATGAAGGGACTCCCACATATGTCCGCGACGTTGCGCAGGTTCGCATTGGAGCAGCGGTGCGCATGGGAGCGGCCATGAAGGATGGCAACGAAGAAGCCGTGGGCGGGATTGTCATGATGCTGCGCGGGGCGAACAGCCGTGAGGTCGTGCGCCGTGTAGAGGAAAAGGTGCGCGAGATCAATGAAAACAACATGCTTCCCCACGGCATCAGGATCATGCCGTATTATGACAGAAGCGACATCGTTACGGCGAGCGTCAACACGGTGAACAAGGCGCTCATCGAAGGTGCGATACTCGTGCTGATCATTCTGTACCTGCTCCTCAGAAGCATTCGGGGAAGCGTCGTTGTCTTGATCGCGCTGCCGCTGTCGTTGCTTGTCACATTCATCGTGATGAAAACGATCGGATTGAGTGCGAACCTGATGTCGCTCGGAGGACTTGCGATCTCTATCGGAATGATCATCGATGCGACCATCATCCAGGTCGAGAATGTACAAAAGCGACTGAGCGAAGGCGGGGTGGATCAGTCGAAAGCGCAGACAATATTGAAGGCGGTGCTCGAGGTTCGCAAACCGAGCATCTTCGGCGAGCTCATCATTGCGATCACGTTCATTCCGATTCTTTCGCTTGAAGGTATCGAGGGAAAAATGTTCGGTCCGCTTGCGCAGACTGTCGCGATCGCGCTGCTGTCGTCGCTGTTCCTGTCGATCTTCGTGATTCCGGTCCTCTGTGCGATTGTGTTGAAGCCTGAGGCCG
>DATGXR010000436.1:0-3766 GCA_035298825.1 Bacteroidota bacterium | reverse complement strand
GCGCTTGGCAAGGTCGGCATGTCTTCCTCCGCCCGAACCGTATCCGCCCACAACGGCGAATCCGGGAGTGCGGTGCGACTGCGGCATTACGCCGCCCTGTGCATCGGCGCCGTTGTTATGGCAGTCGTTGCAGAATTGCTGAGAGCGATGGCACACCATACAGTCCGATGTCTTTCCCTTTGCATCGATCGGATGCGTGAACCTGTAATTCAAATCGTGCACCATCTGTCCCGCCAGGGCCTTAGGCTTGTCTGTGTGCAGTGTGCGCGGCGAGATCATTCCGATCTTCAACGTGGGAGAGAGTGTGGTCAGGTTTGTGCCATCGTGGCACTGCGAGCAGAAGCGCTCTTCGTGGCACGACTGGCATTTCGATTCGAACGTGTTAAGCCGCGTGAGGCGGCCGTGATCTTTGATGAAGTTTCCCTTTGTGTGCGATTGCGGATACAGCGACGCCATATTCCTGTGGCACGATTCGCATTCGTTGCCTGCCTTCACTTTGTTGTGGCAGGTGTTGCATGTCGCCATTGTGGGCCGGGGATGGCTGACGACAGATTCGCTGTCGGCGATGCGCGTATGGCACGTGACGCACTCGATCTTCTGATCCACATGCTGCTTGTGGCTGATGATGAGATCGCGCACGGGAGCGGCCGCTTCCTTTTCCGGCGTGTCGCTGTAATGGCAGTACTGGCAGTTGTTCGACAACTGATCTTCATGGCAGCTCTTGCAGGCATCGTGACCCGGTGTGAGCTTTTCGTTCAGCTTTTCATTGGCCGAAATGTCCTCGTGGCATGTGGCGCATTCGGTGCCGGCGTCGATGTGAAACTTATGCGAGAATTTTAAGAACTTATCAGGCTGTTCCGCTGCGGGGGTGGACATCAGGCGTCCGTAGAAGAGAACCGTCGCGGTACAGATGAGAAGCGTGAAAACCGAATTTTTAATTTTCATTGTGTGCCCTCGAAACAATCGTTCTTAGAACCAGTTCAGCAGTCTTTTGCTGAAGATATAGTTGAATTTCAAAAAGACGCGGAAGTCGTTGTCGTACACCGGATTCTGTATCCACTGCGCCTGGATATCAGCCGCAAGCATTGGCATGGGACGGTAGGTGAGTCCGATGTTGGCGTTCATGACATTGTTCGATTCGGCATCGTTCGAGATTTTATATTTCGCGTAACCGAATCCGATCGAGGGAACAAAAATGCGGTCGGCGGTCGGGTAGACGGCCTGCAGCGAAATGCCGTTGAAGTCGCCTGCGTACCCGAAATTGTTGCTGTACGAAACATTGAGAAATTCCCACTGTCCGCCCAGCCTGATGCGTCCGCTGTTTTCGTCGGCGTACTTCACATATCCGTAGCGGGCGTATGCGCGCGTTGCAGGGGCGAATTCATATTCGACTCCGCCTTCGATTTCCTGCGTCTCGTTATACGAGAAGACAGAGAAGATCGAATTGAACTGGAGCCGGGGCATGCGATAAATGTAGTCGGCCGTCACAGCAAGCGCGGGCAGCACCTGTGCGCGTCCCGATGCTTCGACGCGGTGCACGCGCTCGTTGTTGAGATCGTAATCGGTGCGCAGATACAGATCCGTCTCGGTCGTGATTCCGTAGCGTAGATCGAATCCTGCGAGTTCTTCCTCCTGCGGATCGAACGACATTGTGACGACCGTGGGATTGAACAGGGAGTCGAGCTTCGTGAGCTGGAACGAATCCCTCTCGCGCGATTTTTTCATGTAGCTGAATCCGACGAGCACATCGGTGAACGGCTCGGCGCTGATCTGACCGCCATAGAACGCGTTGTCGCCAATCTTCTTCTTGAGATTGATCGTGCGCGTGTCGATGAGCGAGTATCCGCCGAACGCCTGTGCGCCAACGCGTCCCTCAAGGAACGACATCTTGAGCACGCCGCCATCGAGATAGCCGGTGCCGACACCCGCCATCACAAACTGGCGCCCCACGGCAACATCGGCCACATCGGCAACGCGGCGGGCCTTCAGTGTGAGCTGTGACAGACGCAGCTCGGGATCGGTGCCGATTTGCGTGCCGAGATCCTTCGAAACCTGCGCGTTGATGTTCAGTCCGAAGTTCGTACCGAGAACGTCGGCCTGCACATTCTCATAGAGCCGGGCTAGTGTCAGCTTCGTCGCGGCCGGGGCGGTGGTTGAGCCTGGCTGCGCGATGCCGGCTTCTCTGGCCTGCCACGTGTAGAAAGATGTGGTGAACCGGCCCGAGAAGTACTGAGCCTGGCATTCGATGCCGATGAGAAGAAAAGCGAGTAACAGTTTTGTTTTCATAGGGAGTTGTCCTTGCTATATTCCGTAGCACGGCTTTATTCAATTATTATGCCACAAAAATCGCCTAATTATGCGTGTATTAAGCAGTTGCGACTTGGAAATTTTCACAATTGCGAATAAAAAGACGGAGATTCTGAAAAGTGGGAAAACAGGAGAAATAGTCCGATTCCTAAGAAGAAGACGCGTCGATGCCCGTGAGCGGCCGTTCGAGCAGAAGATCGATCTGCGGATCGTCACCGAGCTGGAAGATATGCGATCCGACTTCGGTGAAGTTCCACTTGCGATAAAAGTCGCGCGCTCGATAATTATTCTCCCAGACACCGAGCCAGACTGTATCACATCCCTTCGATGCGGCCTCGTCGAAGCAACAGCGCATGAGGCGCGATCCGATGCCGGAACGGAAGTATAACGAGTCAACATAGAGCCGCGCAATTTCGATCGGATGCCGGCCGGAGATGCAGGTCGGGGCGAGGCCGTCGACAAGTTTCACGGAACCGATCACCACGCCGTCGAGCTCGGCCACAAAGATGATTGTGTTCGGATCTGAAAGTTCGCGGGCCTGCTTTTCGGGAGAGAATGTGAGACGAAGATAGGCGTCCATATTCTCCGGCGTATTGTCGGAGGCAAATGTTTCAAAAAATGTGCGTGCGCCGAATTCAGCAAGCACGGCGCTGTCGGCTTCGACGGCGCGGCGGATCGTCACCATCTTACTTGCCCACCATTTTTTCCCAGTTCGACGCGGCCATATACAAACCCATGGCGACCATGAAGATGCCGAAACTGAATTTCATGGCGTAGGGATTCACGCGATTTGCAAGCAGCGACGAGGCCCAGGCGCCGATAAAAAGGAAGATGGCGATGAGAACGGCTGCGCGAATATCGATGTTGCCGGCGCGGTAATATGTGATGACTGCTGCAAGTCCCACAGGAGGAAGAAGCACAGCGAGGCTCGTGCCCGTCGCCTTGAGCGGCGAGAATTCGGCGATATAGATGAGCGCCGGAACGATGATGATGCCGCCGCCGATGCCGAAGAATCCCGAAAGAAGGCCCGCTCCAAGACCGATTGCGATGAACAGCAGGAGTGAGGGTTCGTTTGCCATGATATGAAAAAGTTGAGTGATCGCTTACAGAGAACGGTTTGATTTTTACAATCTACGTTATTGTATATACATGTGCAACGCAATAGTCTTCATCATGCGCGGCCTCTTCATGCGCATTCACTCATCAATAATCATCGTCATTGCGGTTCGAAGCGGCGGCGCTTTTCTTCATTCGATCATTGCGTGATCGTATAATTCTTCAGTCCCCAATTCGTTTCGCGCGCCGTCACGGTGATGATCGTGTAGATGGGGACGGCAAGCACCATGCCCATCACGCCCAGGACCTCGTTGCCCACAAGGATGACGAGGAACATCACGAGGGGATGGATGCTCATGATCTTGCTGAACACGGCAGGTTGAACGAAGATCTGGTCGAGCTG
>DATGXR010000435.1:0-4302 GCA_035298825.1 Bacteroidota bacterium | reverse complement strand
AGGTGATCAATACGAGCGAAGTGAAGACGTTCTCCGTGCTGTTCGACGGCGAGGAACTCGTCCTCGGCGGTCTGTATAATAATTCGGAAACGAACGAACGCGGCGGCATACCGATCCTGAAAGACCTGCCGTGGTGGTTCTTCGGACTCAAGTACCTCTTCGGGTTCGACAAGACGATCACCTCGAAACAGGAGCTCATCATTCTGCTGAAGGCCGAAGTGGTGCCGACGATCGAGGAACGCATCTCGGCGAAATCGAAAGAGTATGAAAATATCATACAGCGCCAGCTCGACGACAATGCGCTTGATATCGAACGGAAAAAAATCAACAAGGATTAACGATCTCTCCCGTCTCGTGTGTTGCGCGACGGGGCGATGCAGCAAAGGCGGGGGACCGGTCAGGCGACGATGACGATCGCACCCGGTCCCGACGCGTGCGGGACACAGAAAGAAGCGACACATTATGAATGTGAAAATTGGTACGGGGTTGTTTATGAAAAACTGGATACTCTATGCGGTCATCCTCCTCATCGCGGGAACGTGCATCTTTTCCTGCACTCAGCCGAACGAGTCCACGGTCGGCTATACGGTGAACGTATCGGGAACCGTTACGAGAAAAAATTCCGTTCCGCTTGACAGCGTGGTGGTGATCACCGATGATCCGTTCAGACGCGATACGCTGAGGAATGCCGACGGTTCGTTCACTGTCTCCTTTACGACAACAACGAAGGAAGCCGTGACGACGAGGATGACGTTTTCGCGTCCACGTTTCTTCGATACGACATTTACAGTCACGTACAGTTCGACGCAAAAGACGATCGATCTGAAGCGTATCGCCATGCGCGCCGTCAATCCGGGCGAAGACGCCGGCGGCGGCACGCAGGTGTCGCAGAAGCCGGTCTCGATCGTGTTCGTGTCGTCGAGCGAGAAGGCGTTGTCGATCGCGGGCAGCGGCGGAGTCGATGTCACCACGCTCACATTTGAAGCGCGCGATTCGGCAGGGACGCCTGTCGATCTGAATAATAAAGTGAATGTCAGGTTCAGGTTCGTCAGCCGTCCTGATCTGGCTACGTCATTCAACGTCGATACGAGCAGCACGAATGCATCGGGACGTGTGGCGGTGCTGTTGTCGGCCGGATCGAAGGCGGGCATTGTGCAGGTGCAGGCGTTCGCGTCCGTGAAAAAATCGAACGGACTCACCGATTCGATCAAATCCCCGATCGTTTCTCTGCCGGTGTACGGCGGACTTGCCGACAGTCTCCATTTCTCGATCGGCACGACCAAATATAATATCCCAGGCGCAGTCAAGTTCAACCTGCGCGCTCCGATCACGGCGATTGTCGGCGACAAGTTCGGCAATCCGGCCCAACCCGGCACTGTCGTCTATTTCACAACGACAGGCGGTGTGATTCAGTCGTCCGCAACGTCGACGGCCGACGGGCTGGTGCAGGTCGATCTCATCACAGGCAATCCGATTCCGCAGAATGGCATCGCAACGATCACCGCGCAGATCGCGTCAGGAAGTCCGGCCGGAATGATCGGAACCGGAACAACGGGTCTGAGCGGCATCGTGCTTGCCAAGAGGGGCAGCGCGAAAGACACCGACATACCGCAGCCGTTGAAATCGTACGTCTCCGCCTCGGTCTCCGGCGAACCCCCGGCAAAGAAAACGAACGGCATCTTCTCGCGCTCCATCAATGTCACGTTCTCGGGTCCCACAGAAATCGTCCTGCCCGACTCCGATTTTGTGATCACCACGGGCACTGAAAAGAAAATCGATTTCTATGTGGGCGATGCGAATGGCAATCCGCTTTCCGAAGGCACGACGATCAAGGTCACAGGCGCCGGATTGGATACGGCGGGAGTGATCCTGACAGGCGACATCGACAAGAAGCTTCCCGACACGCAGGACAAGTCGTACACGCAATTCAGCGTGCTTGTGACAGACAGGCGCACAACGAATCTGAACATCGGGAAGCATATCACGTTGACGTTTGAAGTGAACAGCCCTAATGGCAACACAAAGAAATCAATCGGGGGATACCTGCCACCGGTTGGATCGGACAGCGGCAAGACCGGACTGGCCGATACGACGCACTTCACCGTCTTTACGGACAAGTCGAATTATCCATGGTATGGCGCGGCCGGAGAGCCGATTGGTAAAGTGATTGTGCAGTTGGGCGACAAGAATGGAAATCCGGTGGCGCTTGCTCCGGTCACACTCACGACGAATGCGGGCCGCATCTCGGGCTCGGTGAAGACAGATGTGAACGGCAGGGCCGAAGCGTTGCTGCTCGGCGGTCTGCCGCTTCCTCCGGGCGGCATCGGCACGGTGACCGTGTCAGCGCTTGGAACAGGATCGCAGACGATCACGAAGACAGTCAGCTTCTATTATACTGGTTCGCCGATTCTCACGACGCCTGAACTGTCGGTCGACACTGTGGCGGCGATTGTCGACGGCGGATATATCGATGTCGTGTTCGATGTGATGGACAGCAACGGTAATCCTGTTGCACCCGGCAATACGATTTCCGTCAACGTGCTTGGAACGGCCGCGGCCGATATCAAACTCGCGCAGGACGTCGGACTGATCACAGATGGCGTGCGGAAGAGATTCAAATTCAGAGCGAGCGATATGGTGCCGGGCGCCGGCATGGATGGATCGCTTGCATTCGTGATCACTGTCGAAGGCATCACCGGAAAAGCAGTCAAGACACTCACAGGATCGCTCCTTGGCGCGAATAACATTGTCGTGCCGCCGTCGGTGAGGCAGCCTGCGCAGATCGCGTTCATCGGCACATCGGCCACCGATATCTACGTCTCGGGTGTCGGCGCGCTTGAAAATTCAGTCGTGACGTATGAAGTCCGCGACTCGCTCGGGCAGCCGATCGACAAATCGAAGCGGACGTTCGCCACATATACGCTGCAGTTCTTCCCGAATGCGCGTGTAGGCGGCGGAACCGAACCGAAGGTGATCCCGGGTTCGGACAGCACGAACGATCAGGGACGTCTCCTTGCCTCGATCATCAGCGGCACGCAGTCGGGCACGATTCAGCTTGTGGCGAATATCAATATCAACGGCAATACGATCAAGTCGCAGCCGGTGAAAATCACGATCCACTCGGGATTCCCGGATCAGGATCACTTCTCGATCCTGCCGTCGCTCTTTACCGTGTTGAGGGATGATATCAACAGCGAGAGGTTCACTGTGGCGGTGGGCGATACGTTCAGCAACCCGGTCGCGACCGGAACCGCCATCTACTTCCAATCGCAGGCGGGAATTGTCGGAACAGGACAGGAGTCGTTCAGCGCTTATACGGACAAGAACAGCATGGCGACCGTGCCGTTCCTGATGGTTAATCCGCATGCCGATCAGCTGCCGTATTATTACCGGCCTGATCCCGGAAGCATCTACGAACCGCTCGTCGGCGGTAGGCTCGGTTACTTCTGGGTCTCGGCGCAGACGCAGGGTCGATTTGCCAGACGCGTGATCGACAGCGTGCTGATCCTCGAGTCCGTGCTGCCGGCCAGCATCGGAGGCGTGCCGAATACTGTGGTGACGCTGCCATCGGGAGGCCAGAGCGCTCCGATTACGATCACGGTGTACGATGCGCATGGGAATCCGCTCCCTGCCGGGACGAAGATCACCGTTTCGTGCGACTACGCGCAAACGGCGGACGGAACGTTGAAGTTCGGTATCTCGGGCGATGCGAAAGTGACAATCCCGAATAACGGCGCGGCTCGGTTCAGAGGACGGGGCATCACAGATTTCGTCTTCCGTATCGTCGATCAGACAGTCGGCGGTGCGCTGCCGAGACAATCACTCATCGTCAATTTCGTTGTCGAAGTGAGTCCGACGATCAAATATGAAACAAGCTTCTCGGCGCAGGTCCAATAAGCGCAAGAACGTGAGCAGAACAGAGGCGCCTCTCATTCGATTCTTCGGATGAGAGGCGTTTGTGTTTTTAAAGACAGCTCATCAATGTATGTGAGTTGTGTCGATACGGAATTGGGCGATCAGAGCAGATGATGCGAGCGATACCAGTCGTATGTCATGCGGACGGCATCGCGAAACGGCGTGATCGTATAGTCAAGCTCGCGCACGGCCTTGTCCGAGCTGTACCAGTTGAAGAGTCCCGCGCCCGAGACGAGCTCGGAGGTGATCATCGGTTCCCGTCCCGAGATGTGTCCCCAGAGATCGAACACGGCGGCTGCGGCCTGCACTGCCGCCAACGGAATGGGAATGAAGGGAGGCCGTGTGCCTGCAATTTCAGCGGCGACTGTGAAGGCGTGTTTGTGCGAA
>DATGXR010000434.1:0-18944 GCA_035298825.1 Bacteroidota bacterium | reverse complement strand
CGCCGCATCGGCGAAGGCGATGGTCACTTCGCTTGCCGAATGTCTGCGATATTCGCTCGTCACAAAAAACGGCGGCAGTGTTCCCTTGAGCATTGAACTCGATGCCGTGCGCCAATATCTCTCGCTCGAGCAGGAACTGGGTGGAGGTCGTTTGAACGTCGTTTTCGATCTCGACGAAACGATTCAAAGCAAAATGCTGCCGGCGTACAGTATCCTTACTCCCGTAGAATATATGCTCCGGTCCCTCGCGCTGGCGGATGATGATGGCGGTGCGGTGACGATGGAGGTGAGAAGCCGGTGCAGGGAGAACGAGCTTGAGATTTCACTGAGTCGTTTGGGAAGCGGTCTACGCTCGACGATTGAGCCTTCATTCGACGAACGGCTCCGTGAGATGCAAGCGCGATTTGCCGAGTCGTCAACCGGGGGTGGCAGAATGGAACTCGTACACGAACATGGCGAACAACGGATTGCGGTGAACGTAATTTTTTCAGATCAGGATACCTATGGCACAAAAATTACGAACGATCATCATTGATGATGAACGACTTGCGCGGAAAGATCTGCGGTCGCTGCTTGAGGAACATGCCGAGATCGAAATTGTCGGCGAAGCGGACTCCGTGGATTCAGCTATCGAGCTCCATCATCTCGCGGAACCCGATCTGATCTTTCTCGACATTCAGATGCCGGGGGAAACAGGATTCGATTTCCTCAATCGGTGTGAGATCAGCGCGGATGTCATCTTTGTCACCGCGTACGACGAATTTGCCATTCGCGCGTTCGAGGTCGGCGCCGTAGATTATCTGATGAAACCCGTGAATCCCGCACGGCTCGCAGCAGCGATTAAGCGGCTGGATGCCGTCGACGCGCCTGTGCCTCCGCAGTGCGATCGTCCGCTCGACTATGACGATGCGCTGCTGCTGACGATCAATTCGCGGCTGAAGTTCGTCCGGTTGAAAAATATCCGGTGCATCCAGGCGTCGGGCGATTACACCGAACTCCACACCGTTGAAAATCAAAAAGGCATGGTCCTGAAAACGATGGGGGAATGGGAACGGCGGCTGCCGGAGAAATATTTCTGCCGCATTCATCGATCCACGATCGTGAACATCGAGCAGATCGTCCAGATCGACGAATGGTTCGGCAATTCCTATAAGGTGTACTTGCAGGGCATGGCCGCACCGCTCACAATGAGCCGGCGCAACGCGGCGCTCCTGAAGAGCAGTCGCACCTGACCGTCGATTCTTCACCTCACTCCATGCAACACATTCACCGTGGCAGATCACGCACCCGCTTATTGCACGATGATTGTTCCCTTCATCGTATTCGCATGCACGCGACAAAAGTACTGGAATGTGCCTTTGTTCCCAAATGTGAAGTGGAATGTTCCCCCGTTTCCGAGATTTCCCGAATCGAATAGTCCGTCGGGCGCAGTCGGTGTTCCGCTCGTTACTGTATGGTTCATGTTATCTTTATTCGTCCACGTGACCGTCGTTCCCGCACTGACAGTCAATGTGGCCGGATTGAACGCGGTGTTTTGCATCGTCACAGCATTGCTGTCGGCTGATGGCGTTGTGACCGGATTGCTGCTGCCCGAATCCTTGCTGCAGCCGACGATGCCCATCATCAGGAGAATTCCAGAAAGCACAACCATGCGCGTAAAATAAAACGAATACCTTTTCATATCCCCCCCCCTGTGCAACTGATACGATAAACAGATACCTCTATGATCTACAATTCCAACCTTTCCTCCACGTAAATTGTTCCATTAAAGTGGATCATTCCACCTATCCCTGCATCTCCATTGTTTCGTTGCATTGGAATCTTGTCCAATGACCGTTATTTGAGAACGATCATCCGCCTCATGTCAACGAACGATCCCGCCTTCAATTGACAAAAGAAGACTCCGCTCGAAACGTGTGAAGGCGTCCATCGGATGTGATGTATTCCTCTGTGCATGAATTCGTTCAGCAGCGTATCAACCTTGCGGCCGAGCGCATCAAAGATATCGATCGTCACAAGCCCGTCTTCAGGCACCTGAAATCCGATCGTCGTGGACGGATTGAAGGGATTCGGATAATTCTGGTCCAGTTGAAAGTTGAGCGGCGCCTCGCCCACGGAACGGATGCCGGATACGATCGCCGCGTTTTCAGTCCTGATTTTATTCCGTATCCAGAGACCCGAAATGCTGATCTCCGACAGCGGCCATCCGCCGTCGCCGCTTGCGCCGGGTTTCAATGCGGCCGATGTCTCCGAAAGATCCGCTACCGACCAGTTGCACCAGCTGAGCTGATTGTCGTTCATGAACTTCATCCACAATTCCGTTTCAGCTGAATCGATTTTCCCCGTTCCGCTCGCTTCAGTCGTACCGAATTCGGAGACAAACAACGCCGCTCCTTTGGCAAGCGCGACGGCCGCCTTGTTCCTGAGCGACTGTTTGTGCGTCGCGGCATAAAAATGCAATGTGTAGGCGATGTTGCTGTACGTCAGCGGATTGCCGGCGGCAATATCCACATCCTGCGACCAGGTCGGTGAACCGACGATGATCAGATTGTTCGGATCGATGGCCCGGATGCGACGCGCGAGCGTGTCGGCGTACGGTTTGACCGAATCCGCCCACGAGACCTGCAGCGGCTCGTTGTAGATTTCGTAAATAATATTCGGCTTGTCGTGATAGAGCCGCGCAATTTCCTCGAAGAAAGCGATGGCCTGAGGAGTGTGCCACTGCGCGTGATGGTCATGCCAGTCGACGATCACATAGATGCCCGCCGCGATGCAGGCGTTGATGACATTCTTGATCTTCGTCTTTTCATTCAACGCGTTTGTGAGATATCCTCCCATCTCAACCGCCATCGATGCGCGGACCACCGAACATTTCCAATCGTTGCGCAGCCATTGAACGCAGTTGGTATTGTAAAACTGTCCTTTCCACTGGCTCCAGTACAGACTCATGCCGCGCAGCACGACAGGATTGCCATTTTGATCGACGATCTTGTTACCTGCCGTTTTCAGCGCACCGAATCGTTGGACCACTGTGGTATCGGACGTCGCGCTGATTGCCTGTGTGGCGGCTGCCTGAAAGACGATCAGGCAGGCAATTGCCGCGACAGCCCTTAGTGTGTGATTTCCCGTTTGTATGCGTCTGTAACTGAAGTGGTGGTGGATGGTCATGGTTTGTTTGCTCCGCTGTTCAGAATTTAAATGAAGTCGAAAGGATGCATCGGCAGGAATGATTCACCCGAGCTCAATGTCATGTGATGAACTGCATTGTCCTCCAATATAGCAAAAATAACCCGGATGTGTCGACTGTCGCTGCAACAAATTGACGCGGGATTACGTACATTTGATGACGATGCGCACGCGAGTTTCACAATGACACATCACGAAGAGGGGCCATGCATCACTGTCTGAAGACTCTCCTGATCGGCGCACTGATCGCCATCTCCGCATCCTGTCCGATGCTGCAAGGCCAGCAGGCCGCTTTGGCTCCAACAGCCACGCCGGCGCGCGGCGGCAAATACGTCACATCATCAGGGACATTGAATATCCTCTTCGTCTACGTTCAATTCCCGGATGACCGCTACCTTCCCGACAGTCCCAATTGGCCCGCAGGCAAACCGCCAGTCTACTTGAACGGCACCGTGGATTCCTTGTGGACCGCACAGGCAACACCGGGCAGCTTCACGGATTATTTCAATCAGATGTCATTCAACAAGCTGAAGATCACCGGACGATCCGTCTTCACGATCACCCCGCATACGCGCACGTGGTATTGTGCAAACGGAAAGCGCCGCGGATTCATCACGCGCGAAACGATCGAACAGCTCGATGCGACTGTCGACTTTGCACCGTTCGACAATTGGAAATCGACCGGCGAGTATGCGCATGCGAATGTTCCCGACAGCGTCGTCGATATGATCGTTATGATGTGGCGGAATGTGTGCAACGATACGTCGGATGTCCGCAACGAGCTCGATCTCGTGCCCGGAGGCGAAGCCTCGCTCGGGTACGAATCTGCATTCACGGTCGATCACGGCGCGCGTCGTGTCAACACCGGTTTTGGAACAGGCGGTTCGGGCATCACGGTGATCCATCCGCGCTCGGGCGATCTGGGTTTGGAAATCATCTGGCGTTATGCCCGGCATGAATTTGGGCACTGGCTCTTCGGGTCGAATGACTATCACACTGATCTTGGAACCTGGGGGCTCGTCGACGGGTGGGGGACACCCGGAGACTGCATGAATTCGTACGAGAGAAATAAACTCGGATGGATCACGTGCATAACGATCGACGACGTCTCGGCGAAACGAACGCTTCGCAACGTGTCGCTTTCCGATTTCGTCACCACAGGCGCGGCATATCGGATCAGGGTGCCGGGCGGCGGGCCGAATGAATATTACCTGCTTGAGAACCATCAGCGGATCTCACGCTTCGACATTCCCGACAATAACGTCGCGTCGGCGAAGGGACTGTACGTGCTGTTGCAGCGTGACGATGTCGGCGGCGCCGTGGGCATTGTTTCGGCAGAGGGACGATTCGACTGGAGTGTTCCGTATCAACGTCCGAACATTTACGGAAGCGGCGATCTGCCGGTCTTTCAGCGGGGGGAATCGAATCGTGTGAGCGGTTATAGCAAACGCCAGAATATTCCGTGGACATGGGAGAATAATCCGCAGCGCCCGGCCGCCATACATTATTATCTCGATCCGCTCACACGCGAAATACGCAAGGCGCCTCCCACGATCTTCACGGGCGACGGGAAAGACCAATTCGATCTGACGAATGCAAGAGTCTTCACTCCCGCCTCAAATCCAAGTTCCGATCTGCATGCAAGCAGGCAGAAAATCGGATTTGAAATAACGGACATAAAAAAAGGAAGCGTCAGATTGACGCTGTTCATCAATACGACCGAAGAGAGTTCGCCATCGAAACCGCAGGATGTGTCGGCGATGCGGACACGTGGAAATACAATAACCGTCACATGGACCCCGAACGAAGAGGCGAATGTGCAGCGCGGGGGCGGATACAACATCTATCGCACACTGCTCCGCGATTCGTCCGTCGTTTCAGCTCGAGTGAGGGTGAACCGCACACTTCTCAGGAAAACGTCGTATACGGACACTGCTGATTTTTCCCGGATCGCAGGAGGTGCGGGATCCAATGTCGTCGCCCGATATACGATCGAGGCCGTGAACCGGAAGGGGAAACGCTCGGTTCAGTCGGACGCGGCCGTGTGTTTCATCGGTCTGCCCCGGTAGCGGGCAGATGGGGGAGGTAAAATAATACTCAATTGTCTGTTGAATTGTTAAACACACGCGATTGCTCCGGGACTTGACTTTGTATAGAAACTAAACTATGTTTTACAAAAATTTCCCGCCCGACCACGGAACAGACCTTCAGTGGAGGGACGGCATGCTCTGCGAGCCGCTTGTGTTCAGCATGATGCACAGCGCCTGCAGTGGCAGCTATCAACTGGAACCGATCAATGAACATCATCAACGATCGACCGGATAACAGCGAAGCATTGCGAAGGCATGCAGAAGCTGTGGCACGTGAAACCGCATCACAGAGGCCCGAGGACTTCGATGCTCTTTCTCAAGAAGAGGTCCGGAGAGTTGTCCACGAACTGCGCGTCTCCCAAATAGAGCTCGAGATGCAGAACGAGGAACTGCGCCTTGCGAAGGCCGAACTCGATGAGTCGCGCGCGCGCTATTTCGATCTCTACCATCTGGCTCCGATCGGCTATGTGACCGTAAGCGAATCGGGGATGCTCGTCGAAGCCAACCTTACTGTGGCAACGCTGCTGTTTGTCGCCCGAAGCGCGCTTGTCAATCAGCCGTTCAGCCGGTTTATCGCGGCCGATGATCTGGATCTGTATTCCGCACATCGGAAGCAGCTCTTCGAGACGGCCGAGGCCCAGCAATTCGAACTGCGCATGATGAAAAAAGACGGCACGCAGTTTTGGGCGCGCATCGATGCGATCGTGTCACCGGATGAGGGAGGCGTCCGCCTCTGTCGGATGATGATCAGCGACATCAGCGATCGGAAACAGGCCGAAGAAGATCATCTGAAGATTGAACAACTGAAACTCGAACAGCAGATTCAACAAACCGAAAAATTCGCATCTCTCGGTGTGATGGCAGGAGGCATTGCGCACGATTTTAACAACCTCCTCGGCGGGATCTTCGGATACATCGATCTTGCGATCGGTGTCGCAACCGACGAATCGGTCATTCAATATCTGTCAAAGGCATTCATGGCCATCGAGCGGGCGCGCGGTCTGACCACGCAGCTGCTCACATTCGCCAAAGGCGGCCAGCCAGTGCAAAAAATCACTTCGCTGATTCCATTCATTCAGGACACTGTCCAGTTCGCGCTGAGCGGATCGAACATACTGTGCCGATTCGACATTCCCGGCGATCTTTGGGCATGCAACATCGATCAGAATCAGATCTCGCAGGTAATCGACAATCTGATCATCAACGCAAAACAGTCGATGCCTGATGGCGGAACAGTCGAGGTTACCGCCCGCAACATCTCGCTCTCGTGGAAGGATATTCCAGTCATCCTCAAGGGCGACTACGTGAAGATCTCGATCAGGGATTCCGGGGGCGGCATTCTGAAGGAAAATCTTCCCCGTGTTTTTGATCCGTTCTATTCGACGAAGGTGAAGGGGCATGGGCTCGGATTAGCCACGTGCTATTCGATCATCCATCAGCACGGCGGCGCCATGGACGTCGAGTCGGAGCCGGGCAAAGGCGCCGTGTTCCATATCTATCTGCCCGCGATGGATGCGGAAATGAGAAATATTGCAAGCAGGCGTGCGCAATATATGGGAAATGGAACGATTGTCGTGATGGACGACGAAGAAGTGATGCGTGATACGCTGAAGTATGTGCTCGAGACACTCGGCTATACGGTCGTCTGCAAAAACGACGGAAAGGAAGCGATCAATTATTTGCTCGGCGAGACAAGCGCGGGTCGTTCGGTGAAGGGAGCGATTCTCGATCTGACAGTGCCCGGCGGCATGGGAGGGAAGTCAACCGCGGCCGAGCTGCGCTCGTTGAAATACGATCTTCCGTTGTTTGCGACAAGCGGATACGCACACGATCCCATCATTCTGAATCCGGGCGAGTACGGATTCACGGCCGGAATCTGCAAGCCGTTCAGAAAGTCAGAGCTTGCAGAGATGCTCCAGCGGTTTATCCACGTGCCGGTACAGTCCTGATTCAATTCGCGTTAATGGTTTCGCGCACAACCCTTTTGATTTCGTCGAATTTATAGGGCTTCGTCAGGACCTCTTTCACGCCGATGCCAAGAAGATCTTTCTTCGTCGAGCCGTCGAGATACCCTGACGACACGATCACCTTCACGGTGCGATCCAACTCTCTCAATTTATGATACAGTTCTTCGCCGCCGATCTCGGGCATCCCGAGGTCGGTGATCACCAGGTCGATCTGCTCGCGATTGGCCTGAAAGAGGCGTAGCGCGTCCGCTCCATTGACCGCCGTCAGCAGCGTGTATCCGCATTCCTCAAGAAACTCGACAAGCATCTCGCGGATGAGCCTCTCATCGTCGACGAGCAGAATGGTGCCCGTTTGATTTCCATCCGTCTCGAACGGATCCGCCTCCACAATCTGTTCCTTGCATGGAATGGCGGGGAAGTAGAGCGTGAATGTCGAGCCCTTGTTCGGTTCGCTCTGCACGTCGATGAATCCGTGATGATTCTTCACAATACCATGGACGATTGCCAATCCGAGTCCCGTTCCCTTGCCCGGCTCTTTTGTCGAGAAGAACGGATCGAAGATTTTTCCGACAACCGACGCTTCCATGCCGAGTCCCGTATCGGACACGCTCACCGCGATATGCGGGGCAAGGACGCCGTCCGGTTCCGTCGAGTGCGGATTCCGCGCGTTCACAGAGAATTCGCGGATCGTCAGCTTTCCATGTCCCTGCATCGCGTCGCTCGCATTCAGCACCAGATTCATAAGCGCCTGATGGATCTGTCCCATGTCTCCCATGATCATGCCATTGTCGACATGCGTGTCGGTTTCGATGACGATTGATTTCGGAAGAAAATGCCTGAGCATTTCCTCGATCTCGATGATCGTATGCGAAATGGAGATCGGCTTGAGTTCGGCTTCATCGGGACGCGAGAAGAGCAGGAGTTGCCGCGAGATGGACGTGCCCCGCTCGGATGCCTGAATGATGCGCTCCACATATTTTTGCAGATGCGGCAGGGCCGTCGTCTGCCTGTGCAGCAACTCGGCCGAACCGAGAATCATCGCAAGCAGGTTGTTGAAATCGTGCGCGATGCCTCCTGCAAGCGTGCCAATGCCGTCAAGTTTCTGCGCCTGAAGGAGCTGGCGCTCGGACCGGATGCGCTCCGTCACATCTCTCAGCACGCCTTGATGGAAGAGCACGTTCCCATGCTCGTCAACAATGTGCGACCCGTGGTCCTCGACCCAGATCTCCGATCCGTCTTTTTTCCTGAGCCGGAACACCGCCATCTCTTCGAGCTTCTCTTCAAGCGCCGCGCTCTCGCGGTCGGTCACGGTGAAATAGAGTTCCTTCTTGATGTCGATCGACATCAGATCTTCCTTGCTGTCGTATCCGAGGATCTTCACCATTGCCGGATTCACTTCGATGAATCGTCCTTCGTGCGTGCTTTTATAAACGCCGTCCGGCATTTTCTCGATCAGATCGCGCATCTGCAGTTCGCTTGTGCGCTGCGCAGCAGTGGCGCGACGCGTCTCGGCATGGAGGCTCTGCAGGGCCAGCGCCGAACGGACTGATGCGATGAGCGCATTCGGACAGGATTGTTTGTGGATGAATCCGTACGACGTCAGGCCGTGTGTGTCATCGAGCACCGTGAGATTTTTCTCGCTGTAGAGGAAGAGAAGGGGAAGACCGAATTCCTGGAACAGTGTGCGGGCTGTCTCAATCGCATCGGGGCATGTCTCCAGGTCCATGATCACAAGATCAAGACCCGTCATGCCCGAGCGGAGGATCTCCAGCGCGCGCGCTCCGCTCGAAGCGGAGAGCACTGCATGGCCGTCTTCCTTGAGCAGCCGTCCGGCAACATCGTCACTCACGGCGTCATCAACAACAAAAAGGATATAACTCATAGGCTGCAGATCTAAAATGTGTCGATATGTTCTATCATCGGTGATGCGAGGATTTCGGTGAGATCGGCTGCGGAGAAACACCGCGGGACATCCTGCACAAGACTCAGTCAATATAATGAAAGAAGTTCAAACAGGATAGAAAAAAATTGAAAGAACGCCCATATCGACATGAATATGATGGTATTCACTCGCACGCGTATTTACAGGATGGGTGACAAAATTCGCGCCGCTTCCCCAAAAACAATTTTTGTATTTCCGTTTTTTATCATATCTTACATAACTTCAGAAGTCAATTCACATTATTCAAGCAATGTAAAAAGAGTGTTATGGGACGTATATTCGAAAAAAGAAAGTACACGATGTTCGCGCGATTCGCGCGCATGTCGAAGGCATTCAACCGCATCGGGCGCGAGATCGTGATCGCAGTGAAAGCAGGCGGCCCTGATCCGAAAATGAATCCGAAGCTCAGGATCTGCATTCAGAACGCGAAAAGCGTCAACATGCCCAAGGATCGCGTCGATGCGGCGATCAAGCGCGCTTCATCAAAGGACACGTCGGGATACGAGGAGGTGGTGTACGAAGGCTATGCCCCGCACGGCATCGCGATGGTGGTCGAGTGCGCGACAGATAATCCGACGCGCACAGTCGCGAACGTGCGTCATGCATTCACGAAATTCGGCGGTTCGCTCGGCGTCTCCGGGTCGATCTCGTTCATGTTCGAGCGGAAAGGCATCTTCACCATCGCAGCAGAGAAGATCAAGGACGTCGACGAGTTCGAGCTCGAATTAATCGACCATGGACTCGAGGATCTTGTCCAGGACGAGGAGAAGATTTACCTCTACACGTCATTCCAGGATTATGGCAAGATGCAGAAAGCGCTCGAAGAAAAAGGCATCGACACGTCGAGCATCGAACTTCAGTACGTTCCGACGACGACAAAGGACCTGACCGAAGAGCAGATCAAGGAAGTTCAGGAACTGATCGACAAACTTGAAGAGGACGATGATGTCCAGTCGGTCTTCCACACGATGGGATAATCCGAAGCTGATCATCTACGTATCACAAACGGCGTCTGACAAACGAAAGGAGCGTTGACAATGAAAGACATGACACGCGCAAACATTGCCGCAGCATTCGCCGGCGAAAGCCAGGCACACATGAAATATTCGATCTATGCCGAAAAGGCCGAGCGCGAAGGCTACGCCCAGGTCGCAAAATTATTCCGCGCAATCGCCTATGCTGAAAAAGTGCATGCAACAAATCATCTTCGCGTGTTGGATGGCGTGCATTCGACCGCTGAGAATCTTGTGGCGGCAGCGGGCGGCGAGAACTATGAAGTGCATGAAATGTACCCGGCATTCAACGTCGTTGCCGAACTGCAGGACGAGAAAGCGGCGGTGCGATCGATTCACTACGCGCTCGAAGCCGAGATTATCCACGAAGAGCTGTACAAGCAGGCGAAACAATTCGTCGACTGCGGCAAGGATCTCGAGGGAGCGGTGATCTACGTGTGTCCCGTTTGCGGTCATACCGCCATCGGCGAAGCGCCGGCACAATGTCCCGTCTGCGGACTCGCGCAGGCAAAGTATCAGACGTTCTGATAGGGAAGGCGCGGCGTAAGAAACGCAACCGCCTCGGCATTGTCGGTCGTCAATATTAATTTTGCCAAGGGCTGTTATTTCACACCGCAGCCCGGGAACCGCGCGGTGCGGCAGGCGACCGGGTCAGACGAACGAGGCGGGGAAGGATGGAGGGAATGCGAAGCAGCAACTGCAATCCCGCATCGCGCACCGTGGGATTGAGAAGCACAGATTGAATGACTCGCGCGGCGAAGCGCCGGCGTCTGAACCTCGACGTCCACTCGCGACTATACAATGATTCGGCGGCATGTGCACTGCATATGCCGCCGTTCTTTTTTTGGAGGACGTCGGCAAGCAGATGCGCCCCTTCGAATGCCATTCCCATCCCGTCACCGGCAAGCGGCGCAATGACTCCGGCCGCGTCGCCCGCCATGAACACTCCGTCGCGTACGAGTCTCCGCGTTCCAAAGAATATGTTGCCGCTTCCGTACACTCGCGCTCGCTCGCAGATCGACATGAACTCGCGCGTGAAGAGCCGGCGAAATGCCGGGTTGTCCTCGTACAGTCGCCTGAGTCGCGCACGAGGCGGCTCGTCTCCCGCGATTCGATGTTCCAGAAAACAGACAGTGACCATCTCTTCATCGACCGGGTTCACTCCGCAGTAGAGCCGATCGTCGGCGATGATGTGTATCATGTGCGCATTCGTTTCATTGAAATGCTTCCGCGGGATGTGCACTTTCACCCCGTTTAAATGCGACAGTGTGTGACGTCGCACATCCGGAGCTGCGTTCTTCCGCGCGTGCAATTCTCTCACCGTACCGTCGATCGCCGATTGTTTGCCGATTGCCGCGACGATCGTCTGTCCGAACACCTCGCATGTGCGTCCGTCGTGTTCGTATGAGACGAGATAACCGTTTCCGATTGACCGCACGCCCATGGCTTCGGCAGGTTGCAGGAGTGCCGCGCCAGAGGAGGCGGCGCTGCCGAGCAGGAAGTGATCGAATCGTCCCCGCTTCATTCCATACGCTGTAAACGGAAGCGCCGTCTCCACGTTTCTGCCCGAGGGAGTATGGACGCACAATGTCGTGATGACTGATGGGGCGAGGGCAAGATAGTTTTCGAGTAAGCCAAGCTCCTGCAGCGCATGCGCGGCTTCCGATGAAAGGAATTCGCCGCAGATCGTTTCCCTCGGGAATCGAAGTTTCTCCATCACGCAGACGCTCAAACCCGTCCTGAGCAAATACAATGCGCAGGCGCTGCCTGCGGGTCCTCCGCCAATGATCACGACATCATATGAATCCATGTGCGACGATGTTCACGTGTTGTGTGCGCGGCGGGCGATACGTTCGATCGCGCGCCTGGTGATTATTTTTTGATCACGATCAGCCATCTGAACGCCCAACGCCGGCGCAGCGAATATGACGATGCGGGCAATCGGCTGAGTATCGCTTCAAGCTCAGACCTCAGAAATCCGCGTTGTACAGACAACGGTCCGTCGTGCCGCACCATGTGACTTGCCGGAAACACATGCGTCAGCAGCCAGATACCGGCAAAGGCGAAGATGGATCTGTGAAGATCGTTGATCACAATTCCGATGCGCGATGTCTCGAGGAATTGGCGGAGCAGACGGTCGATCTCCTCCTCTTTAAAATGATGGAGGAACAACGACACGTGTATGATGTCCACGCCGTTGCCGCGGATGGGCAACGTAAATGCATTCGCGCAGATCACGAACCGCGCGTTGTCGTGTTCGATCAGATACGCACAGACTCCCTTGTTAATGTCGAGACTCACGATCGTTGCTGCGCGCCGGATCTCACCCGGGAGCGTATCGAGGCTGTCCGATCCTCCCGCGCCGATATCAAGAATCGTCAGCGCCGGCTCCCTTGCAATCGGCAGTCCGCGTGCGAGCGTGACAATACCGTCCCTGCTGATATTCCTGCCGCCGAGAAAGATGTTGATGATGCGGAGTTCGTCAAGCGCGCGCCGGATGCGCCCGTCAGTGATCGAGATATCATCCATGATCTCTTTGTCGTATCGCCTGCGCATCGCGGTTCCTGAGTGAAAGGATATCAATACGGCAATGATCGCCGCAGCTGTCGTATGATTACCATGGCAATGACTGTCGCGACTGCCGGATGATCATCGCCCCTTCATGACGGCGACTTCCATCGAGAGTCCGGGACCGAACGCCACGGCACAGCAGAAGTCACCTGGTCTCACGCCGCCGGTGTCGAGCATCTCCCTCAACACAAAGAGAATGGAGGCCGAAGACATATTCCCATGTCTGTTCAGCACCGTGCGCGACGGCTGCATCGCCTCGTCGCTCAGGCAGAGTCCCTGTTGGAGCGCGTCGAGAATCGCCCTGCCTCCCGGATGCAGAACCCAATGCGTGATTGTTTCTGCTCGAACGCCCATGCGTGAAAGCATTGTGTGCAGCGCAGGGATTGCATGCTCGAGTATCGTTTTCGGAAGATCGGAAGAGAGCATCATCTCGAATCCGGTGTTCCCGATTTTCCATCCCATGAGTGCCGACGAGTCGGAGAAGATGATCGACTCGGTCGCAAGAAGATCGAGTTTCGCCGGGTGCGTCCACGCGTCATTGTTCGAGAACAGCACGGCCGCGGCTCCGTCTGCGAAGATCATATTGGCCAGAATATTGTCCCGCGTCGGTTCGGTTTGAAGATGCAGGCTGCAGAGCTCGACGGAGACAAGCAATGTGTTTCCGTGTGCAGGTTGTCCGCGCGTCGAACTGAGTGCTTCCATCGCCGATGTGAATCCGATCAGTGAGGCGGCGCATCCCATGAAACCGATCGTCGTTCGTTTCACTGTGCGCGGAATGCCGCAGGTCTCGACGAGATATGAGTCAAGGCCGGGGGCGAAGAATCCGGTGCACGAGATCACGATGAGCCGTTCGATTGAAGATGGATCGCACCCGGTCGACGCGAACAGTCGCTGCACCGCTTCGCAGCTGAGCCGGCGCGACCAGGTTTCGTACGCGTCCATACGCGTCTTCGTGTCGGGGATGACATATCCGTCCGGCGTCGAATAGAATTTATTCGCCGCCTCCGGCTCGGCGTCCGGGATGACGATCTGTCTCGTGGCGATGCCGGAGTGGGCCGAAGCCGCCTCGATGAGTCGCGCGACGGCCGGACGGGCGCCCATCCGCTTGATGAGTTCCTGCGTTGCGATTGCTTGGGGCACCGAATAGGGCGGGGAGGCAGTGGCGATGTCGATGATCATGCGTGTTCCTTTCATGACTGAAATCGGCGTTCATGGAGTTGCAGCACTCATGCAACGGCGGCGTTCGTGCAATGGCGACACTCGAGCCGCCGGACTTTCTTCTCAGGAAAAAAATGTGTACGTTTTTACTATCGGATACACAGCACGATTTGTTCATGGAGGGGGGGCCATGTCGCTTGTCCCGATTGTATATGCGGCAGCCTGTGCGCTGATCGTGAGCGCATTGGTGACAGCCGTCAGACGCAGACCCGTCGGCAGGGTCAGCTGGAGCATCATTGCGTCCGTCGTTCAGATGGCGCTTGTTCCGGCTGCTGAACTTGTGCGCGCGACCGGCACCGATCGGTGGATCGCACCTTCAGCCGCGTCCGTCGAACTGTTCTCGCTGTTGTTTCCCGCACTCGTGTGGATGAATCTCTTGAAACCCGAATCGGGCATTGCGCGATCCGCGTCCGTTGCTGCGGCTTCAATCATCGCATGCGCAGGCATCATCCTCGTCTTCGACCCGTTCCTTGTCCCCCTCTCTCCGAACGGGCGCGTCCAATTCCTGATGTTCCGAACCCCATGGCTCACACTCGTCACAATCACCGTCTGCGCGTTCATGCTCTCATCGGTCCTGACGATAAAACGCCGCGTGCGCATGTCGCGTTCCCGCGCAGAACGCCGCAGACTGCTGCTGACGGGAGCCGTGCCCGCTGCTTATCCGGCTGTCATCATTGCAGCGGGATATGCGTTCACTGATCCCTTTGCCTACGCATGTGCGATCGGCGCGTCGTCGGTTGCAGCGGCATTCATGCTGATTTTCATCGTGGCCGACCGTCCGCTGCCCGTGCATCTTTCCGCATTTCCTGCGGATCTCATGTATGCTGCCGCATCGGCGATCGTGTATTCGGTGTCGTTTGCGGCGTTGGATATCGGGTGCGGCGCGCTCGCCGCGGCGCTCGGACGCGATACGCTCGTGTGGAATGCGACGCTCATCGTGTGCGCCGGACTGCTGTTCTGGCCGGTCTTCATGCGCATCGAAAAAATTCTCCAACGGATTTTCTACCGTGATGTGGAAAAAATCAGGGCGCTCTTCTTCGAATATACTGAACGCGCCAGACATATGACCAGCATCGAAGCGATCACCGAGGCCTTTTGCAGCTACCTCGAGGATGCGTTTAATGTTTCACGGTGCGAGGTGTTTCTCCTGGATGATGCGGCTTCGGCATACTCCAGTGTGCAACAGCATGAACGATCATTTTCATCGAAAGGTTCGCTCGCCGGTCTTTGTTCCGGTTCCGGCGATCCGCGCTCGGTCGCCGATCTGATCGGCTCATGCGCCGATGACGAGCAGCGGATTCTGCGCGAATATGAAAAGGGGACTGTTGTGCCCGTGCTATTCGGCGCGCGCATCAGCGCCTATCTTCTCGTGGGACCCCGGCTCACGGGAAGACTCGTCCATCACGGTGCGGCATTCAGCGATCTGTTCACGCCTGCCGTGCAGGCGCTGTCGTTCATCGTGGACCGGTACCATCTCATCGAACAGCTGAGACGAGACGAAGTCCGCTTTGCGCAGGAGGACCGGCTGGCCATGCTTGGGACATTCGGCGCCGGCATCGCACACGAGCTGCGCAATCCGCTGAATGTCATCTCCACGTCTGCGCAGACGATTCTCAGGAAGCCGCACGACATCGACATGCACACGGAAGTTGCGCGCTTCATCGCCGACGAGTCGATTCGCATGAGTCATACGATCGACGAATTCCTCCGCTTTTCAAAATCGAACACGCCGGAATGGAAGAACGACGATCTCCGCACGATCATCGACAACGCGCTTCGGCCGCTCCAGCCGAAGATCGAAAGCCGCCGGGTACGCGTCAATGTGTCGGTTCCGGCGGTTATCACAAGAGTCGTCACTTCGACGCGCCACCTCGAGCATGCGCTCGGAAATATCATGCAGAACGCTGTTGATGCGATGGAACCGGGGGGAGCGCTCACCGTGCTCGTAGAAGAAACGACGCCCGGCCGCCTGTCGATACGCATTCAGGATACGGGACCCGGCATTCCGAATGAGGTGATCGACAAGATCTTCGATCCGTTCTTTACGACGAAGACCGAAGGGACGGGGCTTGGCCTGCCGATCGTCCGCATGATCCTCTCAAATATCGGCGCCGCGGTGAGCGCGTCATCCACCCAGGCGGGCGCCGAATTCGTGGTCTCACTGCCAGTCGACGGAAGGATACGAGATGACTAAATTGTCCATCCTCATTGCTGAAGATGAGGAAAAAACGCTCCGCGTCTTTGAGCTGAATCTCGGCGCGGCCTATACGATCGTTCCGGCGAAAGACGGACGCGAGGCGCTCGCACAACTCCGGACCGGCCGGGTCGATATCGTGCTGACCGATATGAAAATGCCGCACGTCGACGGCCAGACAGTGCTCAGAGAGGCGCATTTGCGCGAACCTTCTATGCCCGTTATTGTCATCACCGCCTTCGGTTCCATCGAACAGGCCGTGGCGATGATGAAGCAGGGAGCATTCGATTATCTCGTGAAGCCGATCGATCTCGACAGGCTCGACCTCACGCTCGAGCGCGCAGCCAACCATGTGAAGCTCACTCGTGAAAACCGTTTCCTGCGTTCGAGGCTCGAGCAGCTTGAAGGCGCCGCCTCGGTGATCACGGCGAGTCCGCGGATGCAAAAGATCCTGAGCATCGTGAAGCAGACGGCGCACACCGGCGTCACCGTGCTTGTCGAAGGCGAAACGGGCACGGGAAAGGAACTCATTGCGCGTATGCTGCACACCGAAAGCCCGCGCTCGAATCAGCCGTTTGTCGCAGTCAACTGCGGAGCCATTCCGCACGAACTGCTCGAAAGTGAACTCTTCGGCAGCGAGAAAGGCGCGTTCACGGGCGCCGGTGCAACGCGCGCCGGCAAGTTCGAACAGGCGAACCATGGCACGCTCTTTCTAGACGAGATCGGTGAACTCCCGCGCGAGCTTCAGGTGAAGCTGCTTCGCGCGTTCGACGAACAATCGGTGACGCACGTCGGAGGGCACGAACCCATCCCGCTCGATGTGCGCATCGTTGCGGCAACCAACCGCACGTTGAAGGATGAAGCCGACGCGGGACGATTCAGGATGGATCTTTATTTCAGATTGAATATCGTGCATCTGACGCTGCCGCCATTGCGCGAACGGAAAGAGGATATCCCGCTGCTTGTGCACCATTTTCTTGAAAAGCACCGTGAAGAGTTTCAGATGCGCTTCAAAGGCATCAATCGCGATGCGCTGCTGTATCTCGAAGCGTATCACTGGCCGGGGAATATACGCGAACTCGAGAATACGATCGTACGGTCGATGGTCACCGCCCAGGGCGACTACATTACGCTTGACGACATCCCCACGGATATCCATCTCACGTCGGGCAAAGTCGATGCCGCCATGCCCGGGTCGTACAGGGAATTCCTCGAGTTTAAAAAATCGGAGAAGCAGAAATACATTCTCGAAATTCAATCGAAGTTCATTCTCGAGGCCCTGCGCGACCACAAGTGGAACATCTCGCAGACGTCGCTTTCGCTCGGCATGGATCGCCGCAGGCTTCAGAATATGATGAAGGAGGCGGGCATACAAATTCCGCTTGAAGAGAAACTTTGATCTGCGTTCACTGCGCAGAGATGCTGCGCAGTGCGATCCAGGTTACCATTCTTGAAGTATGCTATTCTGCTGTATCGTTGCGCAGTTTTCTTCCTGAATTTTGCGATTCTGCAGTATCGCTGCACAGTTATCTTCCAGAACTTCACGATTCTGCCGTACTGCTGCGCAGTTTTCTTGCGCAGCTCGTCCCTCACTTTCCCAAGGATCCCATTAATTTCGATTGATTTCGCAGTATTTAGTGTTGGCATTGTATTTGTTTATTCATTTTCAGAGTGCATACGTGCGGGGGGAATTGCCGGAATCACAGAGGCAACTAACGTGTGAGGGGGGAGGGTTGTGAGGGGATGGAACACGCGCACCCGACATTGACAATGGCGATCATCGCTGCCGGCGAAGGATCGCGTCTGAAACAGGAAGGCATTGAAACGCCGAAACCGCTCGTCACGATCCATGGCGAGCCGATGATCATGCGCCTCATCCGCATGGGAATCCGCCACGGCGTGCAACAGATTCACGTCGTCGTCAACGAAAATTCACGCGATGTACTGAACTATCTCACGCAACAGCTCAGGGAAATTCCGCTTAACATCGTCATCCGCTCGACCCCCAGCTCGATGCACAGCCTGTTCGCGCTCGAGGCGTTTCTCCATACCGGTCCATTCCTGCTGACGACAGTCGATTCAATTTTCCGCGAGGCCGAATTCGCAGCGTTCCTCGACACGGCGCGCCATTCCACAGTCGACGGTCTGCTCGCCGTCACGCATTTCATCGACGACGAAAAGCCGTTGTGTGTCGTGACCGACACGGAAGGGCGCGTGCTCCAGTTCAGCGATACGGTCGATGGCTGCGATACGGCTACAGGCGGGCTCTACTGGTTATCGCCGCGAATCTTCGGCGAAATTCCTTCGGCGCTTGAAGCGGACTGCACACGGCTTCGGAATTTTCTCCGCCATCTCGTGGCGCATTCGTACGATCTGCGCACATTCAGATTTTCGAAAATGATTGACGTCGACCACGCCTCGGATATCGAAGCCGCGGAAGCGCTCGCGGCAGAAGACGAGCACGACAACATCGAATCGGTGAGGATGTCCCGATGAATAAATTGACCGCCTTCTTTCTCCAGTTTCAGGAATACGCGCAATTGGCCATCCGATTTTTCGCAGCGTTGAAGCACGCCTCCGCGTATCGGCATGAGCTTCGGCGCGAACTCTTCGCAATCGGCGCGCAATCGCTCCCCGTGGTCATCCTCGGCGGCACGTTCATCGGAACGATCCTTGCAATCGAGACCGGTCATCGGTACGAAGCGTTCGGTGCAAAGACGATGGTCGGCCGCACTGTGGCCCTCGGCATGGTGCGGGAGCTCG
>DATGXR010000433.1:0-5205 GCA_035298825.1 Bacteroidota bacterium | reverse complement strand
GCCGCTTGAACATCCGGAGGCATTCCACGTGGTGGTGTAGATGCCCGGCTCCTTCACTTCGTTGACAAGTGTTGCAACTTCTCGTCCCAACATGTCATGCACAGTCAATCGCACCATTCGCGTTTCTGAAACCGCATACTTCACTGTTGTTGTCGGATTGAACGGATTGGGATAATTCTGTCCAAGCGCGAATTCCTTCGGCACATCCGCGCACAGCGTCTGCTCTCCTGCTCCTTCTTTCCAGAACACGAACGGCGAATCTGTATTCGTCACACCCGCCGAATTCAACTGATCCCGCACCCAGGCCACCGTCGCCGTGAGCTCCGCCTTATACGAAGGCGCTGCCAACAGCATTGCTTTGCGCAGGAATGATTCGACCTGAGCGGGCGTCACAGTGAAATCAAGCGGAACGGCCGCTTCAAGGAAACTTTCGGCCACGGGGGCAAGCGATGCGCTCAACTGTGCGATCGCTGTATTTTCAGGAAGACAAAACAGCGTTCCATACTGGATGATCATTTTTCGATACGCGGCTTCATCCGCCGTGATCCGCGCCTTTGCCTGCGTGCGCGTGAGATGCGCGTACGCGGCAAGATCTTTGGCGTACACCGCGCACAACAACTCAGGAGTTTCGGAGGGACGGGCCAGAGCGGCAGCAGCGATTTTCGCGCCGATGAATTTATCATCCTGTCGTTTCACAAGAAGATCGATCGCCGTCTCCACCACGTCGTGCGCAAGCACCGGAGCCGCCTGGCCCGCCATATACTGCGCCGTTGATTCATCGAGGCCGCCATTCATCAGGATCTCAACAAGCGTCGGATACAGTTCGGGAGCCAACACTCCGGCAGTATGCACGATGTACCCTTCGCCGGGAATCGTGACGGCGGCAGTATGGGCTGTCGCATCGGCGCCGTGCGGCGCGGCATGCGCCAGAAATCCGAAGGCGACAGATTTCAGATTCCTGTTCCATGCGGAGCGATAAATCGTGCCGTCGCTTGTCTGCAGCAGCGCGTCCATCATCACAGATGTGGAGTCGAAGCTGTACGTATAGAGGTCAGGCAGCAACACTCCATAGAGTTCAAAGGTATTTTGAAGCGGATACTTCGCACCGAGCCGATCGGCGACATACACATGTGCGGCGTTTCCCCAGGCGAATGCTGCAGCTGTCGTGGATACAATGGCAGCGGCCAGCACGAGAATTCGACTCAGATTCTTCATAACCGGTTCCTCCTTGTCAAGACTGGCTTTTTTTGTGCGCGGCACACGGAACACCGTATTCCGTGTGTCACTGTCACAGGGCAAGTATACTATTTCCAAGTCTGAGAGTTGTCATAAAAATGTCAATTTTTTTTCAGAAGGATATTGGCGGGTAACTTTCGCGGTGACTTGGATCGTGCACACTGAGAATCGAAAGGGCGGGACTGTTTTATTTTACGCGCAATTGATGTATCTTTTTTTTATTTACACTCGACGACGACGATGAACGAAAATCCGAAGAAGTACGACAGCGCCAGCCACAGCGCGGAACACATTCTCAATCGCACGATGGATCTCATGCTCGGATGCGGCCGCGCCTTCAGCGCGCACATCGAACGGAAGAAATCAAAATGCGATTATCGATTCACACGGGATCTTACGGAAGAAGAGCGGCATGACCTTGAAGCGCGCGTCAATGCAGTGATTGCGCGGCAGCTCGATGTGCATGAAACGTTTCTGGACCGGGCCGAGGCCGGCGAACGCTTTAACCTTTCGCGTCTGCCCGAAGAGGCGGGCGACACGATCCGCATCATTGAAATCGGCGACTACGACGCTTGTCCCTGCAGCGGTGTCCACATTGCCAACACGCGCGAGATCGGCGCGTTTACAATCCTGTCGACTTCGTATGCCGACGGCGTGCTTCGCCTTCGCTTCAGGGTGGCGGAGGCGGCCCAGGCCTGAAATATTTTTGTGAAGAAGCAGAACTGCGCGTCAGTCGCGTGGCTGCAGAATGCGCGTCGACTCCCTCACGATGAATTCCGTATCGAGCACGACACGCTCCACCTGGAACGGGGCGGTCGATTCGATATTCCGGATGAGAATCTCGGCCGCCATTCGACCGATCTCATGCTGGGGGGCGCGGATTGTCGTGAGCGGCACGGGATAAATCTTTGCATACGAAATATCGTCGTTGCCCACAATCGAAATATCCTCCGGCACGCGGATGCCCATTTCCTTGAGCGCCAGCATCACCGCCAGCGCCTGACGGTCGTTGAAACACACGATCGCCGTCGGATACTCCTCGCGGCTTTTCTGCGCAAAATATTTTTTGGTCTTCACGAAGCTTTCATCGAAGTCGGCTCCGATATACGCCACGAATTCCTTCTTGAAGATGAGCGGACTCTCGCTGAAGGCATACCGGAATCCTTCAATGCGCTCCTGCGTGTGCGATGAATTCTCGGGTCCGGCAAAATGCGTGATCTTCGTGTGCCCGGCGTCGATCAGATACTTGACCGCCTTTTTAATGGCACGGATATTATCGACCGCCACGACATTGGCCTGGATGCCCATCACTTCCTCAAGCAGCACAAAGGGATAATTGATCATCTTCAATTTAAAAAGATGCTCGATCTCCGTCGTTCCGACAACAGTCGGCGCGATAATGACACCCTTGATATCCTTGGCGGAAAACAAGTGCGAATATTTTTTTTCCCACTGATGGTCGCTGTTCGAGCTTGTCACAAGAAGCGAATACCCTTTGCTCGCGGCATATTCGAGCGCACCGGCGGCAATCGACGTGTAGAACGGATAATTGATATCCTTGATGATGATGCCGATGCTCTTGTCCTGACTGCCGGACTTCAGATTGCGCGCCACGCCCTTGGGCCGATAATTCAAGTCCTTCATCACATCAAGGATGTGGTCTCGTGTAGATGGCTTGACAGTGCTCTTCCCATTAATCACCGCGGAGACTGTGCCTTTCGACACACCGGATTTTTGTGCGACCTCATCAATCGTGATTTTCTTCATATGTGTGTGATGCTCTTTTGTTTGAATTCGTTTATGGCAGAAATATTAAACCGTTTTAATGTACCAATTTATTCGATCAAATGATATAAAAACCGGAAAATTATTATTTTTTATTTTTTACAAATGAAACCCCTTTCATCTCCCCATCCCTGAAATTTTAATTTTTGTATGAACTGAAACGATTCAATGATGAAAAAACCAATTAAATTAGGTGTTTTTCTCACTGTTTCTTTGTATCTTCCTGAATCCGTGCGATAGAGTGAAATATTCATCCTGGTTCAGACGTTTTCTTTTCCCGAGGTCGATACTCTTTCTGACCGGCAACAGAACATCCAGAGCCGCACGTCGCATTCTATTTTTCATCATATCAGTGAGACAGTGTTGTCTCGCACACAGCGCATGACACATTGTCCACCACATGACACTCCCAACCGCAGGCGAAGGGGTATCCTGATGCTCTATTTTATTCTTCTCGCTGCAAGTGTTGGAGAATTTACCCCAAGAGATTACGAGCGCGTGACAAAATTTCGTTGCTGTCCCAATTATTTTCGACTGGTTCGTTAATCATTTCACATACACTCAATGAAACATCTTTCGTCGAAACGCGCCTCGCGCTTTTTACTCGTCCTGACGATCCCGCTCTTCACGCTTCATGCACAGGCCGCATATTCATCACACACACGCACTGGAAGCGCTGCCGGTTCATATGAAACCGGTCGATACCAGAATTTCTTCACATCGCTCCTGTCAAAAACTCCTTCGGATGTCGAAAAGAAAATCACTTCGGCCTTCAACCAGCTCTTCCATGGCGACACGGCCACGCAGGCTGTCTATTTTCCCGTCGGCACGGACATGGCGTATATCGAAGACATCCTTCATAACGACGTCCGCACGGAAGGCATGTCCTATGGCATGATGATCGCCGTCCAGTTGGATAAGCAACAGGAATTCAACCGGCTTTGGAAATGGGCCAAGATGTATATGCAGTATCAGTCGGGCATCCGTCGGCATTTCTTCGCCTGGCATTGCGCGGTGGACGGCACGAAGCTCGACCAGAACGCGGCCTCGGACGGCGAGGAATGGTTCGTGACGGCGCTTTTTTTCGCATCGGCCCGATGGGGAAACGGCTCCGGCATCTTCGATTACAACGCAGAGGCGCAGGCGATCCTCCGCGCCATGGTGCATAAGGAAGACACGCCGGGCGGCACCGCACCGGTCACGAATATGTTCAACCGCCAGGAACGTCAGGTCGTCTTCGTCCCGAGCGTCGAAGCGGCCGGCTTCACCGATCCCTCCTATCACCTTCCCCATTTTTATGAACTCTGGTCGCGATGGGCAAGCCAGGATAACGGCTTCTGGGCATCGTGTGCGCATGTAAGCCGCGAGTTTTGGAAAAAAGCCGCGCACCCTGTGACAGGTCTTGCGCCTGAGTACGCGCATTTCGACGGACGTCCGATTCTTCCTTGGGGCAGCGATTCGAAGGATTTCCGCTACGACGCCTGGCGCGTCGCGATGAATGTCGCTGTGGATCACGAATGGTTTGCCGGGGACGCCTGGGAAGTCGAACAATCGAATCGGCTTCTGAAATTTTTCCATGCACAGGGCGTCGGAAAATACGGATCACTCTACAAGCTTGACGGCCGTGTGATCTCCACCGGTCGCAGCACGGGACTCGTCGCGATGAATGCCGTCGCTTCGCTTGCCTCCACGCTGCCCGAGCGCACGGCGTTTCTCGACGAACTCTGGAATACGCCCATCCCCTCGGGTCCCGGACGCTATTATGACGGACTGCTGTATATGCTCTCGCTCTTGCAGACATCCGGAAATTTCCGGATCTATGATCCGGTGAAGACTCGCCGACACGATGCAGAAGATCGGAGTGTCATCGATCTTCATGCCTATAATATCGATGGGTCGCGCTCATCGTACATTTCCACCCGGCAAGGCGCGTTCACACTTTCTGCCGCGCGGCACACCGCCCCGATCGTGACAGGCTCTAGTGAGTTTCCCGGCGTGCGCCGCGTGCTCACGCATCTGCAATCTGATCTTTTTGATGTCACGGGCGCGAAGCCCCTGCTCCTCATCGACTCACTTCCCCGTTCGCGCTCAATCGTCATCGCCGGCACAATCGGCCGCTCCGAACTGATCGATTCCCTGATCCGCTCGGGCAAGTTTTGTGTCGATCAAGTTGCGGGCCGATGG
>DATGXR010000432.1:0-23006 GCA_035298825.1 Bacteroidota bacterium | reverse complement strand
ATACCAGAAGACGATGAGCGCTCCCGCCAGTCCTCCATTCGCCGCGACCTGTCCCGCGTCTCGGATGCCTGTTTTTGCGTACATCGATTCCGCTTCAGTCTTGGGAATGCCGCCGAAGTTCGAGAGCATGCTCGATGCGATGAAGAAGACGACCATCGGCAGCGTCCACAGCCATCCTCCGATGCCATAGATCACCGACGCAAGGATGAATGTTGCCATCGCCCCGGAGGCTGAAAGGAATTTCATCCTGTACGAGATCACGGCAATCGCCGACGCAAGCCCGATGCCGATCACGAACTGCCAGGGATCATGATGAGGCAGAGGGATAAGCACAAATAACGTCATACGAAACTGCGGTTAGTGAACGGATGGTTTGATCATAATCTCGGACAATGCGACGGAGAGGATCATCTTATCGCTGTTCTGCGACGACTTCACCTGTTCGTCTGCCTTCGCCAGAATGCAGAACGCGTTTTCAATCTCCGTCACGCTGTAGCGCTGGAGCTGCCTGAGATACTGCTGAAGGAAAAACGGGACGATGCCCGCGGCCGATGCGGTTTCATAGTCGGACTTGCCGAGACGACGCGCATCGGTGAGTTTCCACAGTTTAATGAAGTGCTGCGTGAGCGCGGCGATGATCGGAACGGACGAGCCGCCCATATCGAGGATGCGCTCTGTGATTTCGACGGCGCGCTTGATGTTCCTCTCGCCCACCGCGTTCGAGAGTTCGAAGACGGTGAATTCGCGAGAAACTCCCACCACGCGCTCCACATCTGCGGCATCGATCGCATCTTTCGTGCCGATTGAAATGAGCAGCTTCTCGATCTCGTTCGCCAACTCTCGCAGCGAGCTGCCCACATACGACTGGAGCAGCGCGGCCGCCTGCGATGAAATCGATTTCTTCCGCTTTTTTACATGCGACTCGATCCAGGCCGGCACCTGATTGTCGTACAGCCGCGCCGCCTCGCCTCCCACCGAATGCTTCTTCAGGAGAGGAAATGGTTTCTTGCGCATATCCGGACTCAGTGCCGTGAGCACCATGACGGTCGTGGGAGACGGATTCTCGAAATACGATTCGAGCCGCTCCTTCTCGGCAAGCTTGTCGAATTCCTTCACCACGACGACGCGGCGGTCCGCCATCATCGGATAGGCCATCGCCATCGAGCCGACTGTCTTTCCGTCCGAATCGGAGCCGTGAACGATGTCGCAGTTGAACTGCTTCGTCGACTCGTCGACTCCGTATTTGACGATGGCGTCGATGATGCCCTCGATGAAATAGTCCTCTTCACCGTAAAAAAAATAAACGGGTGCGAACTTTCCGGCACGGATGTCGGCGATGATGCCGTCGGCATCGAGTTTCTCTTTCGGCGCCTTCGCCACTTATTGCACCGTCACATGCTTGATGATAACGGGTTCAATCGGATTGTCGCGGGCGTCGCGCTTGACCGCGGCAATTGCATCGACGACATCCATTCCATCCGTCACTTTTCCGAAGACCGAATACTGTCCGTCGAGATGCGGTGTGGGAACGACAGTGATGTAGAACTGCGAGCCGCTCGACTGGCGTTTCGGATTGACCTGGTCGCCCTGCCGGGCAGCTGCAATCACTCCGCGCCCGTGCTTCAGGCCGATTTCAGCATCGATCTTGTAGTTGGGACCGCCGATGCCATGTGTCGAACGGTCTTCGTCCCGCGAGTTCGGATCGCCGCCCTGAATCATGAATCCCGGGATGACGCGGTGGAACGTCGTGCCGTCGTAAAATCCCTGTTTGGCGAGCTTCACGAAATTCGCCGTGTGAAGCGGCGCGTGTTTTCCATCGAGCAATATGGTGATATTGCCGAGGGAGGTTTCGAGAATGACTGTTTCATTTTTCTGTTCCACTTCTGACTTCCCTTTCGAAGATGACGATACGCCCTGCGTCGAAGAACATCCGATGATGCAGGTACTGAGTAAGGCGATGAGAATGATGAGATGTTTCATGTTCGTTATGAGTAAATGAATAATAATCGCCGCGTTGCATGCGGCTCAGGCGAAATTGCAGTTCGCCCTGCCTGACTGTTAAAAGAAATACATGAGGCCGAATCGCACGCCCGCCGTCGCATAATTGAGCGAAACCGGTCCCGACCCGTTGGCCAGTTCCCCGCCGGCATCCGTCTTCACTTTGCCAAGGGCTTCGAATCCGACAGTCCCGCTGATATACCCGAATAAATGACTGTCGAATGCGGTCTGTCCCTCGATCTCCGCCCTGCCGCCGATGCCGTTGGCGTTGTAGAACGTTTCCTGTCCGTTCACCGCCGTCTTCACGCTGACCGTCCCCCAATGATATCCGCCTCCCGCACCAAGCTTGATGAAATACCCTGCGCCCGGAATGACATACTGCGCCATGATCGTTGGCGCCTGTACATTGTATCGCAAATCGACATTTCCATATCCGTATGTCGTGCCGGTGAGCGTATACGATTTGAAGAGCAGCGAATACTCCGCCTTCACGGCCCACGACCGGTTCACAGGTACTTCGCATCCCCCAAAAAATTCGATCGATGTGGCAAAGCGGCCCACGAGGAGAGACGATCCGTAGGCAGTATTGAGATGATCGACGATGCTCGGCGCATCCGTCCCATGGACTCCCATCCCGCCATAGATCCCGAACCGGTTGACGCTTTCGGGTTCCGTCACTCCGTTCTTCGGTTTCTGTGCCGCAAGGCAGCAGATCGGAAGAATCAGCATCATCACAACAAATTTCTTTTTCATACACACACCATCATAGAATTACACACACGCATCGTGAATGTCTAGGCATCCTGATGCGCGAACACGACAGTCAATCGATCGACGATTGTGGTTCAGAGACGATTTCCACGATGTGGATCTTGTCGACGATGAGATAATAGACGCCGACGACCGATGTCGAAATGAATCCGAGCGAATGCGTATAGAGCGCATACCCCGCAGCAACCGTCGTGTCGACGTTAAAGAGTTTTGCCAGCACAAACGCCGTAAAAAAATGATACGAGCCGAATCCGCTCGGCGTGGGAACGGCATAAGCGATGCCGGAAACGACCATCAGGATCGTGGCTGAACTGAAATCCAAACCGTTCGTGCCGATCATCCCGAACGGATAAAACGGAAGATACATCACGACGATGTACGAGACCCAGATGATGAGGCTCGTGAACGCGATCATGAAGAAGCTGCCTTTCTGCTTCGACGCTCCGAATCCGGTGAGAAACGAATCGATGATTCTCTCGGCCTTGGTATGAAACGATCGGGGCAGCAGTGCAGTCATTTTTCTCGCGAGCGAGAAAACAAATTCGGCCTTCAGGAATACGAACACGCAGACGACAAGCATCGTCGAGGAAAGCGCCAGGACAACCCATTCGACGTTGGCAAGCGTCGGAAAGAGTTTCGCGAACGACGAGGCGTAGAATAATAACACGAGCAGAAGGATCACCCCAAATGTGATCAGGTCGAGGATGCGTTCAAGAATCACCGAGCCGAATGCAGCCGAGCGGGAAATGCGCTCGAGTTTGCCGATTGCCACGGGACGCACCACTTCGCCGACGCGGGGAAGGATGTTGTTCACCAGGTAGCCGATCATCACTGCAGAGAACGAGTTACGGAGCGAGACATTGGGTTTGATCGGATACAGCAGGTATTGCCAGCGCCAGGCGCGCACAACGTGGCTGATCGTGCCTCCGAGTGCAAGCACGACAAACCAGATAAAGGAAACGCCCGAAACGGATTCCCATAGCTGGCCCATGTCCTTTCCACGGAATGCCAGATACATAAAGAGCAGTGTCAGGCCGAAACTGAGTGAATAATTTATGATCGATTTCAACTTCACAATACGGTACGATCCCTCAGCTCAATTGTAACAGGAAAGCCGCAAACAGTCGACGGACTGAAGGCGCGGCGGGAAATTTACCTGCAGAGAATAATGCGTCGCTCAATACGAGGACGCGATAATGAACTTATGCAATGCGATCTCAGCGTTGGCCGGGCTTCGAATTTCTCAGGTCCACAACCTCTGTGTTTGCCGGCGGCGTAAAATGAAACACGTCATCCGGGACGCCGTCGTCGAATTGCAGTCCCGAAAGCGTATACACGGTGCGCGTGTCGTTCAAGTCGATGTATTCGATCTTTCGCACGCTCCAATCTTTTTCGGCAACCCACACTTTGAGCGACTTGAACAGCTTTGTCGATTCCGAGTTCGCCTTGGGGGCGAGCTTCAGCACATAGTCGGCGCCGACACTCTTGGCGTCTTCGCTCAGGAGCGTGGCCTGAAAATTTTTCGGAAGGCCGAGCAGGAAACGGTCAGGCGAAAACGTGTGCGGATCGTTCTTGTACGCATCGATGAGCACCTGCTTCGTGGACGGCGTGTAGAGCCATACAGTTTTTCCGTCCGTGACGAGCGTCTGCTGCTGCGATTCGATGCGGTAGCGGTTGCCCTTCTTCATCTTCACCGTGCCGGTGAACGACTGTTCGATCTTCGCATACTTGAACGACACCTTCTGCGAAAATTTTGCCTGGGCGTCGTTGACGGATGAATATTTCTTCTGGACTTCGTCGAGCACCTGTGTCGGCGATGTGTCCTGGGCGCGCACGGTGGAAATTGACAGCGCGAAGATGATTGCAGTGATGAAAAGTTTCATGTGTGTGAAGGATTAAATTTCATTTAAACGCATGGGCGAAATAACATTTCGCCCTACAACTTAAACGCAGGGGCGAAATAGTCAATGATTCACGCGCCAGCGTGAATGTGGGTATTTCACCCTACAGATTAGACGCGTGAAGACGCAAAAAGTTCATCTCAATCGAGCGAGCCGAGGATGATCTCGAGATCCGATTCGTTTTCGATGATCACATCGCGTGCCTTACTGCCGTCGAACGGGCCCACAATGCCCGCAGCCTCGAGCTCGTCGACAATGCGCGCCGCGCGCGAATAGCCGACTTTCAGTCTGCGCTGCAACAGCGACACGGATCCCTGCTGATGCCGCACAACAATGCGCGCGGCCTCTTCGAACAGATCGTCCCTGTCTTCTCCGCTTCCTGTGAGCGATCCCTTTTTCTTTTCGAGCGCCGAAGGAAGCTCGAACGGTTTCGTATATCCCTTCTGCTTTGCGATGAACTCAACAAGCTCTTCGACCTCGTCCGTCGAGATGTACGCGTTCTGAATGCGTATCGGCTTCGGACTCTTCGTCGACAGATAGAGCATATCGCCGCGGCCGATCAACTGCTCGGCGCCGTTGCCGTCCATGATCGTGCGCGAATCGACTTTCGACGACACCGCATACGCGATACGCGCCGGGAAGTTCGCCTTGATCACTCCCGTGATGACATCGACGGACGGACGCTGCGTTGCAAGCACGAGATGGATACCCACGGCGCGCGCCATTTGCGCGAGACGCGCGATCGATTCTTCCACTTCCTTCGCGGTCGTGAGCATGAGATCGGCCAACTCGTCGATGATGATCACGATGTACGGCAGGAACCGGTGATGCACGGTCTCCGTATCTTTGTCCTTCAGCTTGCCCGATTTGAATCGCTCGTTATAATCCCTCACACCGCGCACACCGGCCGATGCAAGCAGCGTGTAGCGGTTCTCCATTTCAAGCACGGCCGACTTCAGCGCAAGCACTGCATTGGCCGGCGTGGTGAGAATCTTTTCGTCGATCACGTCTGCCGAGACTGCCAGGAAATGATTTTCAAGATGGAGGAACGAACTCAGCTCGATCTTCTTCGGATCGATGAGCACGAATTTCACTTCCGACGGATGCAGCCTGTAGAGCAGACTCGCAATGATCGTGTTGATGCCGACGCTCTTGCCCATCCCGGTGGCGCCCGCAATAAGCAGATGCGGCATCGTGGCAAGGTCGTCCACATAAATTTCGCCCGTCACAGTCTTCCCCATGGCGATTGGGAGGGCCGCATTCAGGTTCTTGAACTTTTCTGAATTGAGAATGCTGCGAATGGTGACGATGGACGATTTCGTGTTCGGAATTTCGACGCCCACCGTGCCCTTGCCCGGAATCGGCGCTTCGATGCGGATGCCCTTTGCCTGCATGACGAGCGCGAGATCGTTCGACAGGTTGACGATCTTCGAGACCTTCACGCCTGTTGCAGGAACAAGTTCGTAGAGCGTCACGACGGGACCGGGCGTGACCGAAACGCTGGCGACTTCGACGCCGAAATCCGCCAGCTTGCCCTGAAGAATTGACGCATTCGTCTTAAGCTCTTCGTCACTGATCTTTTCTTCGTATTTCTTTCCGTCGAGCAGTTCGACAGACGGAAACGTATAATCGATTTCCTCGTCCTCCACATCGCGCGCGTCGAGCTCGACCTCCGCCTCCGTGCGCGTTTCCTTGATTTCGAGCGGTGCCTCTCCCTCCAACACACTCGGCTTGGCAGTCACCGTTGCGCGCTTGATCGCCTCGATCGGCAATTCCTGATCGACCATTTTGACAACGGGTTCGGGCTTGGGGATCACGGGCTTCTTCACGATCGGCGCGCTCTCGCCGTCTGGCCGCTTCACTTTGATCTCCTTCGCCGGCGGTTCGGGAACCGATTCATCCGTTCGCGACACCTTCAGTTTGTCCATCGATGTGCCAAGGTGACCGCCGGCGCGAACGAATAATTCCCTGAGACGCTCCGTCGTCACATGCAGATCGAGATCGACGCCGAGCATGAGCGCCACGAACAAAAACGAGCCGACAATGATGAAGGCGCCGGTAAGTCCGATATTGTGCGAGAGGAAGATGCCGAGGAACGCGCCGATGTCGCCATGCCATTCTTTTTGCAGGAGCTCGGCGAAACCGGCTTCGCGCAGGAGCCTGAAAAACACGGAGACAAGCAGCGCGAGCACGATCGCGAAATTCGTGATATATGTGAGACGGCGGATGTCGCCTTTCCGGAGCACAGTCCAGCCCCAGGCGATGATCAGCAGCGGCAGAATGATGATCGGAAAACCGATCGTCGAGTTGATGAGGAAATTTGAAACGATGGCGCCGATGGGACCGATCTTGTTCTGTGACTGGACGGCGTCCGTCGAGAGCCGGTTCCAGAATCCCATTTCGGAACGCGCCTCATCCTCGCTCGTGTACGTGGCGAGGCTGATGAACATGAGCACTCCGACGACGATCGCGAAAAAACATGCGATCTGTTTCGTCCGGCGGGAAGGCGGCTTTGAAACTCCGCTGTTCTTTTTCTTGCGCGGCGCGGCTGGCGCCTGTTGTTGAATCTCTTCTTGAGGCACTGCGGACTCCTTATTGCGCGGAAACATCTGTCTCTGGCGCGGGCTTAAGGGTTTCTTTTTTCCGCAGTTTGATCGAATTTCCCACCAGCATGGGAAGAACCGGCACACTGTCGATATCGGTGCAGAGTTTGATGTCGTTTTTGAATCCGATTTCGTACAAATATTTTCCGTGATCGGTCGCCCGGACCATGCGCTGGAGATTCTTCCCCATCGATTTGTAGAGCGTCGAGGCGGCCACGGCCGGATCGTTCAATTCGATGTTCAGCGACTCATCATCCATCAGCTCGGTGATGATCATCCCGGCGCAGACTGAATCTTCGATGCAGAACAGCGACTGCTTGCCGGCGCAGAGGATGCAGAAATCCTCGCCGATCTCCTTGATGAATTCGAGCACGGACGACATGTTGATGAATCCGGCCACGACAAGATTCTTGGCGTGACGCGCCTTCACGATTGCCGACGATCCGTTCGTTGTGCAGAAGATGATCGACTTGCCCTTCACGGCCTCGATCGTATATTCGGCCGGCGAATTGCCGAGATTGAATCCTTCGATCATCTTGCCGTTGCGTTCACCGCCACGCAGCACGACATCGCCGAACAAATTCCCCGATATCTTCACCGCCGATTCAACCGTGTTGACCGGAATGATCTCGCGAGCTCCGTTCAACAGTGCCGTTGCGATCGTCGTACTGGCGCGCAGGACGTCGATCACAATCACATTCTTCTCGCGCAGCGACAGTTCGTCGACCTGCGAAGGAGAAAAGAAAACTTCTATTTTCATTTGACCCGGTTCTTTTGACTGCACAGGCATAGCTCCCCCCATTGCCTGGTGAAAAAAAATTATCGTTTGAGAAAAGGTATCGATGTCACACGCGCATCGGTCTTCCGGCCGCGGATGTCGACCTGCACCACTGTTCCCGGCTCTGCAAGCGCCAATGCGACATATCCCATGGCGATGCCGTATCCGAGTGACGGCGAAAATGTCCCGCTTGTCACAACCCCCGTCTGTGTACCGTTATGTTCGATCGGATATCCATGCCGCGGCACAACCTTGCCCTCGAGCATGAGCCCGACGAGCTTCCGCGGAAGTCCGGCGGCTTTCGCCTCCGTCATAATCTTCCTGCCGATGAATTCACCCTTGTTCAATTTCGTGATCCAGCCGAGTCCCGCTTCAAGCGGATGCGTCCCGGCGTCGATGTCGTTGCCGTAGAGACAGAATCCCATTTCGAGCCGCAGCGTATCACGCGCGCCGAGACCGATCGGAGCGATACTATACTTCGCGCCGGACTTGAAGACGTCGTTCCAGATTTTTTCGGCATGCTCGGGAGCGAAGTAGAGTTCGAATCCCTTTTCGCCGGTGTAACCGGTGCGCGAAATGATCATCGGCACACCGTCAAGCTCTCCCTGCGCAAAGTGATAATATGCGATTGTGCCGAGATCTACTGCGGTCAGCGGCTGAAGCGTCGCTTCGGCATCGGGACCCTGCACTGCGAGCAGCGCAAAGTCGTCGCTCTTATTCACGAGCGTCACGCCCTCGGGTGTGTGCGACGCAAGCCAGTTGAAATCTTTTTCAATGTTCGAGGCGTTCACCACGAGCATGTATGAACCTTCGCCAAGCATATAGACAAGCAGATCGTCAACCATGCCGGCGTTCTCGTAACACATCGCCGAATATTGCGCCGCGCCCGGCGTCAGTTTCGAGACATCATTGACTGTGACGCTCTGCAGGAACGCGCAGGCGTCGCGGCCCGTGACGAAGAACTCGCCCATGTGAGACACGTCGAACACGCCGACTGTATCGCGAACGCGCTTGTGTTCCTCCATAATTCCTGCATACTGTACGGGCATGTCGAATCCCGCGAATGGAACGATCTTGGCTCCTGCCTGTTCGTGAAGATGATAAAAAGGTGTACGTTTCATTATTTCCTGCCCTTATTCCAATCTGCCAGAAATTTTTCGAGTCCGGCATCGGTCAATGGATGGCGAACCAGTTGGTCGATGACCTTGAACGGAATGGTGCAGACATGCGCGCCGATGAGACCAGCCTCAACGACGTGGAGCGGACTGCGCACACTCGCCACAAGGACTTCCGTCTGATAATCGTAATTGTTGTAGATCGTCACGATCTGTGAGATCAGTTCCATGCCGTGCGATGCGATGTCGTCGAGCCGTCCCACGAACGGACTCACGTACGTCGCTCCGGCCTTTGCCGCAAGCAGCGCCTGCGTCGCCGAGAAACACAGTGTGACATTTGTTTTGATGCCTTCGGATGTGAGCGCCTTGACCGCCTTCAATCCTTCCTTAATGAGCGGAATCTTGATCACGATATTCTCGTGGATCTTGACGAGATCGTGCGCTTCCTTCATCATGCCGGCGAACTCGGTCGAGATCACTTCCGCGCTCACGGGACCGTCGACAATCGCGCAGATCTCCTTTAGTAACGGAATGAATTCCTTCCCCTCCTTGGCGACGAGCGAGGGATTTGTGGTGACACCATCGAGCACGCCGAGATCGTTCGCTTCGCGGATTTCATCCAGATTTGCAGAATCGATAAAAAATTTCATGTGCGTGTCCGTATGCTTAATTGATGAACTCTTGTGTGATGTCCTTGTCCTGTTTGCGCGAGATGAAATGCAGCTCGTCGATCATCAGCGTGCGGTCTTCCTCGGCCGTGATCAAGACGCGGAAGCGGATCATCATCGTGGTGAGACGGCTCAGGATGCCTCCGTCTCTCAGGTATTCGAGCATGCTCGGATGGGCGCGCAACACAAGCCTGAACTCGTTCGACTCTGTGCGGAAGCGGCGAAGCCAGCGTTCCATGTTGCTCATGATCGTCGTCTTCGACTGGACCATGCCGGAGCCGCCGCAGACCGGACAGGCCTCGGTGAAGCTGTGGATGATGCTCTGGCGGATGCGCTGACGCGTGATCTGCATGAGACAGAAATCGGTCAGCGGAAGGATCGTCGCCTTGGCGCGGTCGCGGCGGAACTCCTTCTTCATTTCGTCGAAGATTTTTTTCCTGTTCTTGTCCTCTTCAACATCGATAAAGTCGATCACGATGATGCCGCCCAGATCGCGCAGGCGAATCTGCCGGCAGATCTCGCGCGCCGCTTCGAGGTTCGTGCGCAGCGAGTTGAGTTCCTGTTCCTGCTTGGCCGCATAGCGTCCGCTGTTCACGTCGACGACCATCATCGCTTCAGTATGGTCGATGATGATGTAGCCGCCGCTCTTGAGCCAGACCTTGCGCGCAAGCGTGGTGGCGATCTCCTTCTCGATTCCGGCTGCGTCGAACAGCGGTTCGCGCTTGCCGTAGAATTCGATCTTGTCTGCCATCACGGGCGAGAACACGTTCACATAAGCCTTGATCTCTTTGAAGAGCTTCTTGTTGTCGACGACAACGCGCGCGACATCTTCGCTGAACAAGTCGCGGATGACGCTCGATGTTGTGGCCATGTCCTTATAGAGGAGCGCCGGGGCCTGTTCGGCCTTCACTGTCTTTTCGATTTCCCGCCACGTGGCAAGCAGCTGCTCCAGATCCTGAAGGAACAGTTTTTCATCCTGATTCTCGGCGTTCGTGCGCACGATGACGCCGAATGTCGGAGGCAGAATGCTTCGCACAAGCTTGCGCAGCCGCCGCTTTTCCTTGAAGCTCGTGATCTTTTTTGAAATGCCGACTTTGCCGTCGAACGGCAGCAGCACGAGGAACCGGCCGGGCAGAGACACCTCGCTTGTCACGCGGACGCCCTTTTTACCAACAGGTTCCTTTGTGATTTGAACGATGATCTCCTGCCCCTTTGTGAGATTCACATCATACTTGCGGGGTTCCTGGTGGCGCGGTTTGCCGCGCTGACCGCCGCGGGGCGATTCGTGATCGCCGCCGCCTTGAGCCGGTCTGTCGTCGCGGTGTTCGTTTTCCTCGTCGTCTTCGTCTGTGTCGACGTCTTCGTCGTTCAACATCGAATTATACTGACCGAGGGAATTGCCGATGTCAGAGAAATGCAGAAAAGCATCCTGTTGCAGGCCGATATCGATAAAAGCCGCCTGTATGCCGGGCATCACTTTAGCTACTTTACCTACATAGATGTCGCCGACCATTCTTTCTTTTTCGGGGGTTTCCACGAACAACTCGGCGAGCTTGCCTTCTTCTGTAATAGCGATGCGGATTTCGTTCGCCGTGGAGTTGATTACTATTTCTTTTCGCATGAATGAAAAATAATGACTAAAATATATCGGAAATAAATCCTGCGATTCGCCAATTCAGTGATGGGGAATCGTTGTGAATTCTTGCGTTGGGAAGGACCACTGCTTGACTCATGGGTCGCATTTGCGATCGGGGAGCGCACCTTCAAATTCGCACGGAAAGCTAAACTTAACAGAAGTTAATGAAAAATTGGATGGCGTGCAAGAAGTTTTACTGCCCCCTGATATCCCGTGTCCATATACAGACACCGGGCGAAATAAAAAATGGTCAAGCGGTCTGTATCACACTTTCAATCACGGGGTGCTGCTTCCTTCCGGACCTGACACGATTGGGCGATTTACGGTTGTACAGTGCTTGACCATCTTATTGTTCTGTGGAGCTGATCGGGATCGAACCGACGACCTATTCGTTGCGAACGAATCGCTCTCCCAAACTGAGCTACAGCCCCATCTCTTGATAGAATATACAAATGTTTTTTTAATATTCAAATATTTTTTTTACTCGATCTTGAATCGCATTTTCAGCCATTCGTAGGCAAGATTCAGATCCTTCGTTTTCGACTCGCCCAGGGCGCGGAGTTCGGAGCCGAGATGCTGCACCTTGTCGGGATGATACTGCGCCACGAGCTCGAGATATTTCTTGCGGATCTGCGCCTTTGTGATCCGCCCCTGGAGTCCGAGCACCGCGCCGTAATACTTCATTTTTTCGTGATCGGTGGCGGTCAGATGGTCGAATTTCTTCTCTTTTTCCCCGGCCGCCGTTTCTTCTTTCTCGTGTTCGAAGCGCTCGTATTTTTCGTAGCGCTCGTAGCGCTCGTATTTCTCATACTTACTGTATTTTTTCTTCGACCTGAACGAACTGTTTCCCGCGATCCGCTTCAGCGATGCATAAAACGTGGTCGACGTCTGATACGTGGTCGTCATATATTCGACAATCAGCGCGTTGACGCCCATCCATTCTGTCTGACGCACTTTTTCAGCCGCTTCAAGAATCTGTTTCGACACCATCGAATCGAGATAATTCGTCCGAAGTTTTTTCAGCCGGTTATTATCGTCCATCACGGCGGTGCAGATCTTCAGGAGCGGCGTGACGCGGCGCTCTTCGTTGTGATTGACGATCAGACTGTAGAGCACGAGATAATCAGTCAGCACAGACGAGGTCGAGAGCACATCGATCAGATTCTTCGAATAACAGACGCACTGGAGACGCCCGTAGAGCGCGAATGCGAATTCCTGCAGCGTCAGGTCCGTGTCGAGATTGAACCATTTCAGGAACGTCGTATTGGCCGCCGGTTCCGTGTAGCGTGACTTGAAATCGAATTCGGCCGAGATATTATGTGCCAGGAATCCGGTCGATGTTCTGGAGAGTCCCGCCTGCACCGATCCGATGGCGGTCCAGACCTGCGTATAGATCTCGTCGTACAGGACGTATGCCTGATCGAACTGCGAATCCGCAAGCAGCGAATCTGCCACATCGCGCAGTTTTGTGATATTGCTCATGAGCGGAAGAATAGTGAATTAGCCGATCGCGCGCGCAATCCATCGGACGCCACTGTTGCAGTCGCCCGGCGCAACTGATCGGTCAGCGGGTGCAGCATTGAACCGCAACGCTTGCTTCACCCCGCACTGTAATATACCAATTTTTTTCTTCCGCGCACGTGGAAATTATGCCACCTCGACGTTTTTGGCGCTATGCACATCGGCAAGCGTCTGGAGCACCGCATAGAGATTCGCTTCCTCTTCGAACAAATCGAAAATCGCTTTCACCCCGCGCTCGTGCATCGGGCTCTTGAAATAAAACGACAGCCAGTCCTGCACTCCGCTCATGCCGGCGCGCCGGGCAAGGTCGGTGAAGAGGATCAGGTCGAGCGCCACCGGTGCGGCCAGGATTGAATCGCGACAGAGGAAATCGACCTTGATCTGCATCGAATATCCCATCCACCCGAAGATGTCGATCGAGTCCCATCCCTCTTTATTGTCACCGCGGGGCGGATAGTAATTGATCCTCACTTTATGCATATACTTTCCATAGAGTGACGGATAGAGTTCGGAGTCGAGGATGCCTTCGAGCACATTGAGTTTCGATTCCTCTTTTGTGCGGAACGATTCGGGATCGTCGAGCACTTCGCCGTCCCTGTTGCCGAGAATATTTGTCGAGAACCATCCGTTGAGTCCAAGCAGACGCGCTTTGAGCATGGGCGCAATGACCGTTTTGATGAGTGTCTGTCCCGTCTTGAAATCCTTTCCGGCAATCGGCAGACCGCGTTCAACCGCGAGCTGCATCAGCGCGGGAATATCGGTTGTGAGATTCGGCGCGCCGTTGATGAACGGCACTCCTTCCATGAGCGCGGCGTACGCATAGATCATGCTCGGCGCGATCGACGGATGATTTTCCTTCAGGCCTTCGGTGAAGCTCGCGAGCGTCAGATGCACATCGCATTCCGGTGTGAACGCCTCTGTGCTTCCGCACCAGAAGACAAGCATGCGGTCGACCTGCATGTCGCGTTGGAAGTTACGGATGTCATCGCGGAGCAATTCCGCATACTCCTCCTTCGTGTCGGCCTGCTTCACCCATGTGCCGGAGAGATTTTTTACGTAGCGCTGATCGAAGACCGCCTTCATTGGAACGATTGCCGAAAGTTCGTCTGAGATCGTTCGGAGATCGCGGTCGTCGAGCACGCGGGCTTCTTCGGCTGCCGCGGCGCAATTCTGCAGTCGGATATCCCATCCGCCGAATACAATGTCGTTCAATGACGCGAGCGGAAGGACATCCTTCAGTTGCACGCGCTCCGCGCTGCCGTTGTATCCACGCTCCATCGTTCCCATCTGCGTCAGCGATCCGATCGGAAGCGCCTTCTCGTTTCGGACGGCCATGATCCCGGCGATCAATGTCGTCGCCACTGCCCCGTTGATCCCGACGATCAGAATGCCAAGCTTCCCTTCAGCCGGTTTGATTTCGTTGATTGTGTTCATAACAAAGGCTCCTTCCGTTTGATGTAATGGATGTTGGATATGGTGTACTCAATTGTTGTGCATCGCTTCGTTTTACATTTCCCGTAAAATATCCGGAACGCTGAGAATTGAGCCGATGATGAAATCGGCGTCATCCGGCGACGTCGGATGTTCCCATGTTTCGCCGTGAAGCCAGATGGTGCGGCAGCCGACGCGTTTGGCCGGCACGATATCGCGCGCGTACGAGTCGCCGATCATTGCCGTGCGACGCGGTTCTTCGTTCATCGCTTCGAGTGCAAGCCTGTAGATTCCGCTGTCGGGCTTGCGCACTCCGACGCAGCCGGAATCGATCACGGTTTCAAACAACGGCAACAAGCCGAGCTCGTCGCAGACTGAGGTGAGGTTGCCATAAAAATTGGATACGAGTCCGAGCTTGAACTTATCGTGCAGGTCGATCAGCATCGGCCTGACGGATGCAAGCGTTTCACCGACCTCCCTCAAACTCCAGCGAGCCACCTGCACCGCCATTTCATAGATCCGCTGGGCTTCGCGGTCTTCCTTCCCTTCAGCCAGACGGTACGCCTGCGCGCGCGTCTGATGCAGGAGTGTGGCGAACAATCCGTCGGTGAAGCGGATGCGGCCGTCGCAACAATCGGCTTCGGCTTCGCCGAATGCTCGCGAGAATTCTTCGTCCGTTGCCGAGACTCCGCACAGATGGTACCCCCTGCGGAACATCATACTCCAATGCCTGCCGTTCGTGTCAATCGTCCCGCCAAAATCGAACAGCAACGCTCTCGGTATCATGAATGCTCCTCCACTTCGCGAAGTGAAATGCGCTTCGCTCCTCCGGCACGTTCCGGGCCGAACGGCATCAGCGCCAGGCCGATCAGGATCCAGACCAACTCACGTGCCCGGTTAATGAGTCCGATGAAGATACCGAGCTCAGCCTGATAGCCGATCAAATGGAGCGTCAGGATCAAACTGCCTTCGCGCGTGCCGAGCTCGAACGGAATGAAGAACAACATGTTGAGCACGAGGGACGACGCTCCGTTCAACAACAGCGCGTCGCGGTACGACGGATGTCCCCAGATCCCCTCCATGATGAAGACAAATTCGAATGTCGCAATGAGTCTCGACACGGTCTCCACAGCGATCGCCTTTTTGAATGCCTTCGGATTTTCCGAATAGATGATCTTCATCCGCGCATCGATATCGTGAAGCGCCATCGCCTTTGCTTCAAACCAGGTACGCCTCTTCCCCACGGAAAAGAATCGCGCAAACCTCATCCAGATCCGCTCGAGGAAACCATGTTTCTGCATCATGGCAAAGGCCAGAAACAATCCCAGGATGCCAAACAACAGTATCGATAACAGAAGGAGCGCCGTGGGCGACATCGGCACCCAGACGATCGCGATAACGCCGGCGCAGAGCCAGAAGACGCAATGGCCCATCATGCGCACGATATTATAGGAGACGACCGCCGAGACGGCCCGATGCCCGCCGATGATGGGCTTCAATACCGCAGCCCGGTACGGCTCGCCTCCGAGATTCAGGAACGGCGTGATGTAATTGATCGCAAACGAACTGACAGTCGCCAGCAAGACGGAGACAAATGTGAGTCCCTCATGCTTCTGACCGATGAGGATGTAAATCGCCCACGCGTTGCACGCGTAGACGATGCCCCAGATCCCCACGATCGGCACAAACCACCATTTCACTTTGTCGACGTTCGCCAGGATCGCGCCGACGCCGAGGTGCATCACCATCGAGGCAAGCACACCGAGTCCGATGACCATCAACACGAGTGTGAACCTGCGGTTCATCGCTGCGCTCCAATGTGCACAGTGGTTCCTTCGCGAGCCGATCTGTACGCCGCATCGAGCACAAGCGACGCGTGCAGAGCCGAGTCGATATGCGCCTCTTGACGCTCTCCCGTTTCGATCATCGAAAAGAATTCGGCGAACAATTTTTCGTACAACACGACATACTGCGACTTGTCGGACGCGTCGGGCACTGTGATGATGCTGCGGCATGCGCCATCCTCGAATGTGAGCGCCTTGACGCCGCCGTCGTAGACGAACGAACGCCGGCGTGTGACTGCGCGCAGCAGGTTGGCGCGTCTGTCTGCCGCCCATGTCAACGTAAACTGAAAAATTCCGGCCGGATGCTTCAATTCGACAGTCGCGGTGTCTTCGACGCTCTGAGCAGAGTCTTCAAGATGATACGTGCGGCAGGTGACTTCCTCGGGCATGCCGAGCAGCCATTCGGCGAGCGCGAAATAATGCACGCCCGTATCCGACAAAATGCCTCCGCCGCTCACGGCCCGATTCATCCTCCATCCTTTCCCGTCGGCGGCAATACCGGGATCGGACGACGTGCGATAGACGCTTGACTGGATGAAGACGCTGCCTTCATGCCGTGCGAGGCCGACGAACTCGTGCAGCGCGGACCACAGCGGCGAGTACGTGTATTGGTGGCATGGAACGAAGACCACCGACGACTTGTGCCGAAGTTTTTCGGCGAGACACTGCGATTCCTGCGCGTCGAGCGCAAACGGTTTTTCGCAGATGAGATGGAGTCCGCGGCTGAGCGCCAGGCGGATCAGCGGCGAATGCATATTCGGCGGCGTGCAGATATCGATGAAGTCGACTTTTTCATGTTCAATCAGCTCTTCGGCCGACGCATACAATTTGATATGAGGATAATTCGCCTGCACTTCCAGACGTATTTGCTCGTCCGGTTCGGCTGCCGCAATGATCTCGGCCCTCGGACGTAATGATTCGAATGCAAACGCCGGCAGATGCGCTGTCTGCGCGATCTTTCCGAGACCGATGATGGCGCCTTTGATCATGTGTACGCTCCGTCTAATATTTTTGTGCGCAGGATCCGGTTGATCGCCGACTGCCTGAGCAGCACCGAGGCGAGCAGCAGATTGAGCACGATGATGTCGAATGCGAAATAGACAAGCACGGCATCGGCAAGCGCGGCCGCCATGAGGACGAACACGCGCGTGTTTGTCGTGAGGATGTTATAGTATTTGATGAGCGGACGGTTGCGTCTGTAATATTCGCCAGCAAACGAATCGGGGATCGTCCCGTCCCAGAGCACGGCTGCCGCAGAGTTCAGCTTTTGGAACGATGCGGTCATCATCTCCTGCTGATGCGTATAGTTCAGGTAAATGCGAACGAAGAGTTTTTCGATCGGCTGTTTCTTCCAGGAGAGCGCCGCATGCCGTTCGGCGAGCTCGCGCGAATTTTTCAGGACCTTGCGCGATCCGCCAAGCGCGAAGCCGGTGAAGGCCGTGCGATAGTAATCGGCAGCCGCGCTTTGGAACGAATGGCTCGCGCCCGCGCAGGCCGCAATCACGAATGCCGACACGAATCCGATCTCGGGACCAAGGCGCAATGCGAAATGAACATAGATGCTCACGAATTTCAGATTGTCGCCGAACCCGTCGAGGAACCGGCCGTATTCGGAGAACTGATTCGTCATCCGGGCAAGCTGCCCGTCAGCGCTGTCCATCATCTCCGAGATGATGAGCAGGCAGATGCCGATCAGATTGATGCCGGCCGAACGATAATAGAAGAAATGTCCGGCGGCGATGCCGATGGCCGCTCCCAGCGCAGTGATCTGGTTGGGTGTCAGATGCAGACGCGCCGCGAGTGACGCGATCCAATATCCGCACGGTCTGTAGAATACGATGTCGAGCGATTCTTCGACCTCAGGTGCTTTCAGTGTCGATGCGATCTGCTGCATAGGCAAATACCTCCTCCATGATCTCGATGCCTTCTTCTGCGATTTCCTCTGTAATGATCAGAGGCGGATTAATGCGGATATCGGCGTTGTATCCCATCAGGATCAGCCCGCGTTTCAGACATTCCCTGAAGATGAGCTGCGTATATTGTTTATCGAGCGGCCGATCTGGCTCGCCCGGACGGATCAGGTGCATCCCGATCATCAATCCCTTTCCCTGCACGCGATCGACGAACGGAAATCGATCGCCGAATGCCGACAGGCGCTCAAGCATCATCGATCCGACACGCGCGGAATTCTCAACGAGACCGTCATCGATGATCGTGCGCACAGTGGCAAGCGCGGCGGCCGCCGCGAACGGATTTCCTCCGTAGCTCGAAGAGCTGCCGCTCGGGAGAGAGAACGGTTTCGAAAACACGATGTCTTCTCTCGACATCAGACCCGTGACGGGGAATCCGCCTCCGAATCCTTTCCCGATCGTGATGATGTCGGGAACGACAGGCTCATGCTCGCAGGCGAACATGCGGCCGGTGCGACCGAAGCCGGTGATCATTTCGTCGGCAATGAGCAGGGCGCCGATTTCTTTCGCGAGCGCCTTGAGCTCGCGAAGGAATCCGCGGGGTGGAATGATATTGCCAGCCGTGCCCTGTATGGGTTCGACGATGATCGCCGCGATGCTGCCCGTGGTTTCGTGCCTGATTTTTTTCCGGAGAAAGTCGACGCAGGCGAACGCGCAGTCATGCACGGTCAGGTTGAACGGGCACTTGCGGCAATCCGCGTATGGACTTGAATACATCCCGAACGGAAGCGGCCCGAGCTCATGCTTGAACGAGTCGCCGAGCAGACCGAGCACGCCGAGCGTTTTTCCATGGAATCCGCCCCAGAATCCGATGAACTCTGTTTTTTTCGTGTACGATTTTGCGAGACGCAGCGCAGCCTCGACCGCTTCGGCGCCCGAGCTGTAGTACTGCGTGCGCGTCAGATCGCCAACCGCGATCGTCGACAACAGTTCTGAAAGATCGGCGCGCGCACGCGAGGTGAAGCTTCCCACATGGTTCATCGACACCTGATACTGCATCGCGCTCACGTACGAGGGATGATTGTAGCCGAGACTCGCCACGCCCACGCCGGCGAAGAAATCGATATAGCGGTTGCCGTCCACATCTTCGAGGATGCATCCGTTTCCGCGCTCGATTGTCAGCTGCGAGAGCGTGGCAATCGTCTGGATGCCGGGCGCGATGAATCTCTGATCGCGGCTGAAATGCCGAAGCGATTGCGGTCCCGGCACGTTTGTTACGATGCGGGCATGGCGCGTTTCGATGTTAGTATCGGACATAGTCTTTGACCTTTCGAAGCAATAAGTGGGCGATGTTCCTGCTTGCCGCTTCACGCACGGGAGCGAAGCTTGGCCAGTCGTTGATATCGATGATCGTGATCGTTCCGCCCGGCGACACAATCGCATCGCCGCCAAAGACAAAGAGACCAAGCGTTTGCGCCGAGCGCTGCGCAAGCGTGTAGAGCATCGTCTGATCGAACGGCGTGTGGTAGACCCCGTTCACGTAATACCAATGGAAGAATTCCGATTCGCGTATGCCGTAGAACTTCACGGTGTCGCCTTCGATATGTTCCTGAATCACCGCGGCCTCGATGCCCCGTTCGTTGAACTCGCGTATCACATCCATTTTTTCGGAAGCGGAATAGGCAAGGATCACGTCTTCCTTGTGTATTGCGTGCACATCGCCACGCTTGATCCACACCTTGCCCCGATTGAACTCAGCGAACATGCGATTCGAGGCGGTGCGCGTGGCGATGACACGGCTCTTCGGAAACGGAATGCCGTGTGTGACGAGCAGATTCGTCATCGATGTGCGGTAGCAGTTCATCACGCTCTCAGGAGAGTTGATGATGAGCGTTCCCGCGCGCGAGATCGGCAACAGTTGCTCGTTTCCCTCGGGACCCTGCGCCATCGAAAAGATGCCGTCGTATTGGCCCGCATCGGCGATCTCGCAACCTTCTTCGCACAGATCGACTGTCGCGCCGAGCGTGCGCAGCTTCTCGGCCGTCATCGTGATGATCTGCAAATCGCTTGTGACATGATTCGGCGAATAATCGCGCTTCCGCCGCACGCCTAATAGTTTCAGTGCCATGGCTGTGTGTACCGTCGTTGTTGATGCATCAAAAAACAGAGATATGGAAAAATTTTTTCGGATTCGCCTTGATCTCGCCGATCAATCCGTTGAGCTCGGCAAGCACCGCGGAGAGTTCGTTATAGAGCTGATCCGAATTGAGCACATTGCCGATCGACGAACTGTCGGATGCGGCCTTGACGAAAATCGTGTTCAGCGAGCCCGCCATCGCATGGACTGCGGCATAGAGCGAATCGTCCTTCATCATTTTGCCGAGTGATCCCGCTCCGATGCGCACCGAATCGGTCAACGACCGGAGATTGTCCGCCGTCTGCGTGAGCTTCGCATACAGCTGACCGTCGTAGACCAGCTTGCCGAATGATCCCCGCTTCTCTGAAATCGCGCCGGTAATGTCGCTCAGTGCGCGCAGACTCTTTGTGAAATCAGCGGCCAGCATCGTATCCGTCAACAGTCTGCCGACTGTTCCGCGACCGCTCGAGATGCCGTGCGTGATCTCTCCCATATCCGCCAGAATCGCGGTGAATCGATTCAGCGCCGTCTGCACGCTGTCGGCAGCCTCCGAAAGATCGAACGTCGACCGCTGTCGCAGGAACCCATTCTCTTCGATCGGACTTCCCCTTGAGCCGAACGAAATGTCGATGTACTTGTCGCCGAGCATGCCGATTGTCTTGATGACGGCTTCTGACGATTCAGTGATCGAACGTTGGAACTCCTTCCTGACAGACATCCGGATGACAATGCCGTTTGTACCGTCTCGCGAAGCGAAGTCGAGATTGTCGACACGTCCGACCTTCAATCCGCCGAGTGTCACCATCGATCCGGCCACAACGCCCTTGATGTCCGTCACGAACAGATTGAGCGTGTACGTCGGGACGAACACGTTCTGCTCGGAGCCGACGGCAAAGAGCAGGAACATGAAAATGACCAGACCTGCAAAAATTGTCATCCCGACTTTTACATCGGCCAATGAATGGAGTTTCAATTTCATATGATTGAATATGGTACCGTTGACGCGCCGGTGCGCGGGAGCGAAGCTTCGTCTCGAAATTCCTCCAGGATCTTTTTCACGGTCTCATCTTCCGACGCAAGAATGTCGTCGGCCGATCCCGCAGCGACGATCGCCCCGTCGCTCATCACGGCATACGAATCGCCCACGGCAAACGCGTCGTGCAAAATATGCGTCACGACGATCGATGTGGTGCCCTTCCCCTTGAAGCGGTTGATGAGCTCGTCGATCGCCCGCGCATTCACGGGATCGAGTCCCGTTGTCGGTTCGTCGTACAACAGCATGCGCGGAGAGGCCGAAATGGCACGGGCGATGGCGATGCGTTTTTTCATGCCGCCGCTGAGCTCTTCAGGATACATATCCTCCGTGCCCTGCATGTTCACCGAGTCGAGCACTTCCGCAACGCGCCTGCCGATTTCGCCATGCCGGAGCTTGCCCTGTTCGCGGAGAAAATATTCGATGTTCTCGCGCACGGTCATCGAGTCGAACAGCGCATTGCCCTGAAACACCATGCCCATCATGCGCCGGTACGGAAGCATCTCTTCTTCACGCAGGGGAACGATGTCGGTATCCTCGATGCGAACGACTCCAGTGTCCGGTTTCCAGATGCCAAGAATGATCTTGAGGATCGAACTTTTCCCCGCGCCGCTCGGACCGAGGATGACCATCGTTTCGCCTTCCTTCACAGTCAATGTAACGTTGCGAAGGATGGGCGCGCCGTCGATGGCGAGCGAGACGTCAGTCAGTGTGATCATACCGTCAGAGCACCTCCCACACGACCTTTGTGAAAATAAAATCAACGAGCAGCACGACGAGCGACGAGATGACGACAGCGTTGATCGTCGCCCGGCCGAGTCCCTGCGTCCCTCCCGTTGTCGAGAGACCGAAGTGACAGCTGATCGTGCCGATGAAAAATCCGAAGAAGAATGGCTTCAGGAATCCGACGAGCAGATCCTTCATCTGAAGTCCGTAGATGGCCGATGTCCAGAAAAACGCGCGATCGATGTGCAGCGAAGCGTCGGCGACGATGAGTCCGCCCAGCATTCCGCCCGCGTCGGCGAAGAGCGTGAGCGGAAGAAACATGATGACCGATGCGAGCACTCGCGGCACGACAAGAACGGAGACAGGATTCGAACCGATGGCGCGAAGGGCGTCGACTTGTTCGCTTAATTTCATGGCGCCGATCTCCGACGCGTTTTTGGCGCCCGTGCGCGCCGACAACAGCAGTCCCGCCACAAGCGGTCCGAGCTCCCGCACCATGCCGAGGGCCACAGTGCGGCCGACCATCGTCTTTGCACCGAACGCTTCGTACCGATGACCGGTCTCGATCGCAAGGATCGTTCCGATGAACGTGCCGCCGAGGATCACCACGGGGAGCGATTGCGCGCCGATCGCGAAGAGTTCGCGCCGGAGCTCATGCCGATACGCGGAGGCGTGCTTCAACGCCGCGAAAAAACGGATGGCCAACTGCGCGTATTCCTGAAACTGGAGAAAGAAGGCGGTTAATTTATTCATCGGGATATCCTCACCGATTCGATGTTGTCGTGCTCGTCTTCTGTCGCGAGCGCTTCCGCGGCTTCGATATCCGAGGCGTGGTCGACGTCAATCATTTTCGAAAATCTGAATGTGCGCAGATCGTACGAATGCGCCACGAGATGGCGGAGAAAATTCCGAAGCCGTGTGCAGTCCGCTTCAA
>DATGXR010000431.1:0-5856 GCA_035298825.1 Bacteroidota bacterium | reverse complement strand
CGTGTCGATCGTCGCCGTTTCGGAGAGCATCAGATTCCGGTTCGTCTGCTTCGAATCGGTTTTCTGCGCGATGGCATCGACGTAGACTTTGCCGCTGTAGACACCGCGCGCATTGCCGTCGAGAATGCCCTTGAACAATTCATGGCTCGTACATTCGGGCTGCTTGTGATGGATGAATGTGTGATGGTCGGTGAGTCGGCTGCCTTCGGCGATGTAAAGTCCGTTGACATTGCAATCGGACTTCTCGCCTTCAAGGAGCACGGAGACGTCCGATCGCGAGATCGATCCGCCAAGTGCGAGCGAAAACATGTTCAGCACGCTTTCAGCACGCTGTTCAACAGAGATCGAGTGCATGTGATACGCCGATTCGCTTTCGACTTCCAGTTTCACGTAGTGGATGTTCGCTCCTGTTTGCAGCAGCATCTCTGTCACGGCATTCGTGAAATACGTGCCGTTGTCCCGCGCGGCAAATGTCTCGACGATCGTGGCAGAGGAATGTTCGCCGGCGTCGATGATCACGCGCGGATAGGACGCCGATGGCGCGCCCTCATCCGTGCCGGTTGCAATATTCATGATGTGGATCGGAGCCGCGACGGCGGCCTGCGAATCGAGCTGGATGAAGAGTCCGTCGGCGACGAACGCGGTATTCAGCGCGGCAAAGGCGTTGTGGTTCATATCGATGCGCTGCGCGAGATGCTGTTTCATCAGCTGCTGTCCGGCGGCATCGGCCTGTGCAAACGCAAATGCTGTCATGCCGGAAGGGATCTCAGCGGTCGACAGATGCGGCGTGAAATGTCCGTTCACAAAGACGAACTGATGTTCGTCCTCCGTGATGCCGAATTGATCGAGATCCGATTGCGTCACAGCGGATGAAGAGACCGCCGCATACGAAAATTCGGTCTTCGCAATGGGCGCAATGTTTGTGAAACGCCACTCCTCCTTGTCCGTTCCGGGAAATCCCTGATGTGCAAAGGCGTCGAACGCCGTTCGCCGGAGGTGCTTCATCCACTCGGGAGAGCCCGACGCCCCGTTGCGCTCGAACCGATCGCGTTCGCTTCGATAATGATGTTCTGTGGTCTGTTGTTCCATTCGATTCTTAATCCTCTTCTGATGGCTGTCCCCCACATTCACGCTTGCGCGTGAATCATTTACCCACATTCACGCTTGCGCGTGAATCATTTCCCTCCTCGGGGTTGCAATGGCAATTGGAGCGGCATGCCCGACAGGTTTGCCGCGTAACGTGCATGCCTCAACTCGCGCTACAATTGTGCGGCTTCGATCTCGTCCCTGACGAAATCATATCCCTTCTCTTCAAGCTCGAGCGCAAGTTCCTTGCCGCCCGATTTCACGATGCGCCCGTTCACGAGCACGTGCACGATGTCCGGTACGATGTAATTCAATAACCGCTGATAGTGCGTCACGACGATCGATGCATTCTTCGGCGTCTTGAGTTTGTTCACGCCCTCGGCCACGATCTGAAGCGCGTCGATATCGAGTCCCGAGTCCGTCTCGTCGAGAATCGCGAGCTTCGGCTCCAACACCGCCATCTGCAATACCTCGTTGCGTTTCTTCTCGCCGCCTGAATAGCCTTCGTTGACGGGACGGTTGATGAAGCTTGCATCCATTTCGACGAGTTTCATTTTTTCCTTGAGTAGCTTCAGGAACTCCATCGCGTCGAGCTCGTCGAGTCCGCGCTGTTTGCGTATCTCGTTCAATCCCGTCTTCAGGAAGTAACTGTTGCTCACGCCGGGGATCTCGACCGGATATTGGAATGCAAGGAAGAGTCCCGACTGCGCGCGCTCTTCGGGCTGCAGATCGAGCAGGTTCCTTCCCTCGAAGAGCACTTCGCCCGCGGTCACTTCGTATGCGGGATGTCCGGCCAGGACCTGGGCCAGCGTTGATTTGCCAGAGCCGTTGGGACCCATGATCGCATGCACTTCTCCCGCGTTGACGCTCAGATTGATGCCCTTCAGGATTTCCTTGCCGCCGACCGAGGCGTGAAGATTTTTAATTTCTAACATTGATTGCTCCGTGTTGTCGCGCTGTTGTCACGATGACTGTTTAATAAATTATCCGACGCTGCCCTCGAGCGAAACGCCGAGGAGTTTCTGTGCTTCGACCGCAAATTCCATGGGAAGATTCTTGAACACCGCCTTCGCAAATCCGTTGACGATCATCGAGATCGCGTTCTCACCCGTAATGCCGCGCTGCTTGCAGTAGAAGAGCTGATCCTCGCCGATCTTCGACGTGGACGCCTCGTGCTCGACGCTCGATGTGGTATTCTTCACTTCGATGTACGGAAATGTATTTGCACTGCAGCTGTTGCCAAGCAGCATCGAGTCGCATTGCGTATAGTTGCGCGCGTTCACCGCCTTCGCCGCGACCTTCACGAGTCCGCGATACGTGTTGTGCCCGTGTCCGGCCGAGATGCCCTTCGAGATGATCGTGCTTTTCGTGTTCTTGCCGATGTGAAGCATTTTCGTGCCGGTGTCGGCCTGCTGATAATTGTTGACCACGGCGACCGAATAGAACTCGCCCACTGAATTGTCCCCCTGCAGGATCACAGAAGGATATTTCCATGTGATCGCCGATCCGGTTTCGACCTGCGTCCAGGCAATCTTCGAATTTTCTCCGGCACATTTCCCGCGCTTGGTCACGAAATTATAAATGCCGCCCTTGCCTTCCTTGTCGCCCGCATACCAGTTCTGCACCGTCGAATATTTGACTTCCGCGTTGGCTGCGGCCACAAGCTCGACCACCGCGGCATGCAGCTGATTCTCATCGCGCATCGGAGCCGTACAGCCTTCGAGATAGCTCACATACGCGCCTTCTTCCGCCACGATGAGCGTGCGTTCGAATTGTCCTGTGTTTGACGCGTTGATTCTGAAATACGTCGAGAGCTCCATCGGACAGCGCACGCCTTTCGGAATGTAACAAAACGATCCGTCGCTGAAGACCGCCGAATTCAACGCGGCGAAATAATTGTCCGTGGGCGGCACGACGCTGCCGAGATATTTCTTGACGAGATCCGGGTGTTCACGGACAGCTTCGGAGAACGAACAGAAGATGATGCCAAGCTTCGAGAGCGATTCCTTGAACGTCGTGGCGACAGACACGCTGTCGAACACGGCATCGACCGCCACGCCGCTCATGCGCTTCTGTTCCGAGAGCGAGATGCCGAGCTTCTCGTACGTTTCGCGCAGCTTGGGATCCACTTCATCAAGACTGGCGAGCGTTTTCGGCGACTTGGGCGCCGAGAAGTACACGATCGACTGGTAGTCGATGGGAGGATACGTCACGTTTTCCCACGACGGCTCCTTCATGGTGAGCCAGTGCCTGTAGGCCTTGAGCCTCCATTCGAGCATGAACTCGGGTTCCTGCTTCTTTCGTGAGATCAGCCGTATCACATCTTCGCTCAATCCCGGAGGGATCGTATCGGATTCGATGTCTGTGACGAACCCGTATTTATATTCCTTGTTGACTAACTCTTCCATCTCTTGCATAGCGTTCTCTCGAATATGTGTTACACGCCGAATGAATTGCCGCAGCCGCAGCTTTTCACCGCCTGCGGATTGTTGAACACGAATCCGCGGCCGTTCAGTCCGTCTGTGAAATCGAGCGTTGTGCCCGACAGGTAGAACATGCTCTTCTGGTCGACATAAATCGTCACGCCATTTTTTTCGAGTACGATGTCCTTCTCCGTTTTCTTGTCGTCGAATGCCAGAACGTACGTGAGGCCCGAGCATCCGCCTCCCTTCACTCCCAGGCGAAGCGCGTGTTCCGCGGGAATGTTATTCTGCGCCTTCACCTTGATGATCTCCGCCGCGGCCTTCTCGGTCAGATGAATGTCATCTGTCACGAGCGGCGTCTGCTGAACTTCTGCGATGTTTGTCATATTGCTCCTTGCTTGAAATAATTGGTTGATGCTTACTTTTGCGGCGCCGGCGGCTGCTGCGCCTTCGGCGTCGTAAATTCAGGATAATTGAGCACCCATCCCTGGGGATTGACCTTGCGAAGCAGATTTCGCTTCTCAAAATTTCCGATGATCTCCTGCGCGATTGCTTCTGCTTCGGAGAATGACACTTTCACATCGCGCTTTTCAAGATAGTCGATCACTCCGTACATCAGGTCGCGATAAAACACGTTCGACATGTGGAACAGCGGGACCTTCGATCGGAGGAAGTTTAAAAATTCAATGGGACTGTTTGTGATGATCTGCACGTGCTGCGTCATGAATAATTCCTTATCGATGAAATGAAACTTCCGTAATGAGAAGAACGACGATGTCCGCTCTCTCCTCTATCTGTCGCGTGTTGAATAATTTTTCACTGTCGCCAATGCGGCCGCCGCCCGATGTTGTCGCAGATATGCAGTGATGCGGGCAACCGTATAATCGATTTCATTCTCTGTCGTGAAGCGGCCCACGCCGAACCGGACTGTCGATTTCGCCTGTTCGCTGTCGAGCCCGATTGCCTTCAGGACGTGCGAATACTCTTCGCGCTCGATGTCCTCCGATGTGCATGCCGATCCGGTCGATATCGCGATCTCGCGGACCTCGGACATCAGTTCCTTCGCCGTGATGCCGAAGAACGTGAGACTGCTGTTGTTCGGAAGACGGTTCTCCGTATCGCCGTTCACGATGACATCCCGCGACTCGGTAATTCCCTGTTCGAGCTTATCGCGCAGCATGGCAAGATGCTTTCGTTCCGCATCGTAAACCGATTCTGCCAGATGCGCCGCTTCTCCGAATCCCACGATCCCCGGAACGTTCAGCGATCCTGCGCGCAGCCCCCATTCGTGACCGCCTCCGTCCACCTGGGGCATGAGCCGGACGCCGCCGTTTGACCGGCGAAGAAACAAGGCGCCGATGCCCTTCGGACCGTATATCTTGTGCGCCGAAAGCGACATGACATCGATGCATTGCGTGCGCACATTGAGCTGGATCTTGCCGAACGCCTGCGCCGCGTCGGTGTGAAAAAGAATTTGCCGGCTGCGGCACATGCGGCCCAGCGCTTCGATCGGCGCACATGTGCCGATTTCGTTGTTGGCCGCCATGACGGAGACAAGAATCGTATCGCGCGTCAGAGCCGCTTCAAACGCGTCCATCTCGATGCGGCCTGCCCAGTCGACCGGCACCACGGTGACACGGAAGCCTGAAAGCTCGAGACTACGGCAGACATCGAGCACCGAACTGTGTTCGGTGGCGCAGGTGACAAGATGATTGCCTTTGTCGCGATATGTCTCGGCGATTCCCTTGAGGGCGAGATTGTTCGATTCCGTGGCCCCGCTTGTGAAGATGATCTCGTTCGGCTCGGCATGAATGGTTTTCGCGATGCGCCTTCTGGCCATGTCCACCGCCTCCTTCGCATACCAGCCGAAGCGATGGTCGCTGCTCGATGCATTCCCATACTGCTCCGTGAAAAACGGAAGCATCGCCTGCACAACGCGCGGATCGACACGAGTGGAGGCGTGATTGTCAAGGTAGATCGGGAAATGTATGTCGGTTTTCCGCGGTGTCATGGATATCAGACGATCTCCGAAACTTTCATTGTGTTGAATAGAAGATGAAGATTATGCTGTATCTTACCGAGCGGATTCTTGATCGTGCAATTGTCGAAGATCGAACAGATCGTGTCATCCGCCGTCATACACTGGACAAGACCCGAAGCATCTCCCTCAATTGCATCGATCACATTCGAGATCGAAATCTCTGTTGCGCGTCGCGCAAGCATGTATCCGCCGTTTGTTCCCTGTTGCGATACGATCAGGCCCGCCTTCGCCAGCTTCTGGAGCGACTTCGAGACAAGATCATGCGAAATGGCATAACGGTCAGCGATCTCTTTTGCCGAGACCACA
>DATGXR010000430.1:0-8629 GCA_035298825.1 Bacteroidota bacterium | reverse complement strand
AGACGGATGTACATCTTCGCGTCTTCAACGTGCTGTCCGAAGTCGTATGCGAGCGTCCGAGTAAAATACTCGATCCCTTCTCCCCCGCAAAAGACCGAACCGGCGCCCGTCAACACGACGGTTTTGACCATCGGATCTTTCGATGCCGTGATGAACGCATGCGACAGTTCGCGCGCCATCGTTTCATCGAGTGCATTCTTGCTTTCAATATGGCGCATCGTGATCGTGCAGATCCGCTGATCGAGATGATACAGGAGGCGTGAGTAATTCATACGGTGTGAATATATTCCTTTGCGTGTAATTTAAATGAAAATAGGCAAATTGATCTGTAGAAGCAATCACGTACAATAAAAAAACCTTACAACAGAACGACCTGTTGTAAGGTTTTTATGATGCCTGAGACTGATGGCCGTGTGTGACAGCTTCGTCGTATTACAACCCGACGAGCATATCGCGATAGTGAGGCACCGGCCAGTGATTATGCGCCGTGATCTCTTCAAGCTCGTCGACGAGATCGCGAATCGCTTCGGCCTGAAGTTTCACTTCGCCGAACGCCTTGCCCTTCGCCTTCATGTCGCCTTTCGCTTCTGCGGCCGCGAGCAATTTTCCAAGCTTTGCCGTTTCGCCCTGAAGCTTCGTGACTGCGCCCGAGATCTTTTTGGCGAGCACAGTCAGCGATTTCACGCCGCTGTCCTTAGCTCCCGCCACTGACTTGAGTCCCGCGACCGCCTGCGTGAGCTCGCCGAGATACCGCACCACGCCCGGCAGATAGAATGTCGTCGCCATCTCGATCGCCACTTCGGCTTCGATCGTGATCTGCTTGATGAAATTCTCCATGTCGATGTGGTAGACCGCCTCAAGCTCGCGTTCGTTGAAGATCTTGTAATCCGTATACAGCTTCGTCGCATCTTTTGCGATCACGGCTTCGACCGCTTCGGGTGTCGTCTTGATGTTCGGCAGACCGCGGCGCTTTGCTTCCTTCTGCCAGTCGTTCGAGTAGTTGTCGCCTTCGAACAGGATGCGCTTCGACGTGTTGAGCACATTGCGAAGCACCTCGACCACAACCGTATTGAATTCTTTTCCCGACGACACTTCTGTTTCGATCAAACAGCGGATCTCGTCGAGTTTCTGGGCCATGGCGGTGTTCAGCACCGTGATCGCCGTGGACGGAGTCTGTGAAGAACCGACCGCGCGGAATTCGAATTTATTGCCCGTGAACGCGAACGGCGATGTGCGGTTGCGGTCCGTGTTGTCGCGGCGGATCTCGGGGATCTTGTCGATTCCCGCCGAGAGCCATGCCTGATCCGTTGCCGACGTCGTGATGCCGCCCAGCAGGTCGTTCAGCACGTTCGTCAGCGACTCGCCGAGGAAGACGGAGATGATTGCCGGCGGAGCTTCGTTGGCGCCGAGACGGAAATCGTTCGATGCCGAGGCGATTGCCGCGCGCAGCAGCGGAGCGTGATCGTGCACCGCTTTCACAGTTGCCACGAGGAACGCGAGGAACTGGAGGTTCGAATGCGGCGTCTTGCCGGGATTCAACAGGTTCTCACCCGTGTCCGTCGCGAGCGCCCAGTTGCTGTGCTTGCCGCTTCCGTTGATATGCGCAAACGGTTTTTCATGGAAGAGCACCGCCAGGCCATGACGCGCGGCAACGCGATCCATGAGATCCATCAGGATTTGATTGTGATCGATCGCCACGTTGACATCCTCATAGATCGGCGCGACTTCGAACTGGTTCGGCGCGACTTCGTTATGGCGCGTCTTCAGCGGAATACCGAGCTTGTACGATTCGGCTTCGATGTCCGTCATGAATGCGAATGCGCGTTCCGGAATGTTTCCGAAATACTGATCTTCAAGCTGCTGATGCTTTGCCGGCGGCACACCGAAGAGCGTGCGGCCTGTCTGACGAAGGTCGGGACGGGCAAGATAATACTTCCTGTCGATGAGGAAATATTCCTGTTCAACGCCGAGTGTCGAGAAAACGCGCGTGGCCGGATTGCCGAAGAGCTGCAGCATCGACAACGCGGATTTGTTGAGCACCTGGATCGAGCGCAGAAGCGGCGCCTTCTTGTCGAGCGTTTCGCCCGTGTAGGAGACGAAGATGCTCGGGATGCACAATGTGTTGCCGTTCGGATATTCCATCACGAATGCCGGCGATGTCGGATCCCAGATCGTATATCCGCGCGCTTCGAACGTGGAGCGCATGCCTCCCGACGGGAAGGACGAGGCATCAGGCTCGCCCTGAATGAGCTGCTTGCCCGAAAACGATTCGATGACCTGATGATTTTCCGCATACTCGATGAACGAATCATGCTTCTCGGCGGTGAATCCGGTCAGCGGCTGGAACCAGTGCGTATAGTGCGTACAACCCTTCGTGACGGCCCAATCCTTCATTGCAACCGCAACAATATTGGCGGTTTCCTTGTCGAGCTTCTCTCCCTTTTCAATCACGTTCTGCAGCGTATGGAACGCGTTGGGCGGAAGCAGCTGCGCCATTCTTTCAAGGCTGAAAATGTTCGAGCCAAAAAAATCAGATACCAACTTTCCGTTCTTGCTCATTGTCTCTCCTGGCAATGTGTATGATATGTGTGAAATGTTTTATTTTGTAATTTTCGAAATCTTCAATCGCATTGTTTCTTTCGTCGTCGAAAGCACGACGCTCGTCGTCGTGGTGACGACGCCGCTCCACGCCTGAATCGTGCCAAGCAGTTTCTCGAGTGTTGAGGCGTTATCAGTGCGGACCTTGATGAGATGCGTTCCCTGCCCGGTGACCGAATGGACTTCAAGGATCTCGTCATTCGCATGCGCATGGTCGATGAACGCCTTGTAATGCTTCGATGAATCGACCGTGACTGTGATGAAGGCGGTGATGTCCTTCCCCACCTTCTTCGGATTGACGAACGCGTGGTATCCTTCCAGGATGCCGCTTTCTTCCATTTTCCGGAGGCGTTCGCTGATCGAAGGGATGCTTAATCCGACTGCTGCGGCAAGATCGTTGCGCCGCGTGCGGCCGTTTTTTTGAAGGATGTCCAGGATGGTCAGGTCGATGTCGTCGAGCATAAGTCGTGTAATAGAGGTATGGAACCTTAATTGTTTAAGCATTTCAGTGGTATTGCTTTACTAATATAAGTCTTTGCGAAGCAAGTGTCAATATTTTAAAACAAAAAAAGCGGACTTTTTACGGTCCGCCTTGTGATGCAATTTTCGGGTGTCTGCGCCCGGGTCAGTCGAGCATGAAGACGCGTTCCTTTTGGTATCTCACGGCGCCTTCGCAGATCGTCGCCTGCACTTCGAAGTCGTCGTTCATAATCACGAGATCGGCATCTTTGCCGACGGCGAGAATGCCCTTGCGATGTTCCTTCGCCAAAACCTTCGCTCCGTTCAGGCTCGCCATGCGCACCGCATCGGGCAGCGGCACGCCGACTTCCTGCACCATGTTCTTCACTGCATGCTCCATCGTCAGCGTGCTGCCCGCGAGCGTTCCGTTGGGCAGGTAGGCGCGCTTGTCCTTCACGATGATGCGCTGATCCATAAAATCATAATTTCCGTCGGGCATGCCCGTCGCCCTGAGCGAGTCAGTGACGAGGATGATGCCGCCGTTGCCCTTGATGTTGTAGAGCAGTTTCATGACCTGCGGATTCACGTGGATCGTATCGGCGATGAGTTCCACTTTCAACTCATGCTTCAGCAGCGCGCTGACCATGATGCCGGCCTCGCGGTGATGGAACGGACGCATCGCGTTGAACATGTGCGTCACGTGCGCCGCGCCGTTGTCGATCGCTTTTTCAATGTCATCATACAGCGCAAGCGAATGACCGATGGACGGGACGACACCGCTGATCGCGGCGGCGCGTATCACATCGAGATTCCCCGGCACTTCGGGAGCGATCGTCATGATTTTGAGGTATCCCTTGCCCGCCTCGAACAATCGCTTCCACGACTCGACGCTCGGCTTCCAGAGATATTCTACCTTGTGCACGCCCTTCATCTCGGGATTGATGTACGGGCCTTCCATATGGATGCCCCAGATGTTCGTTCCGTCCGTGCGCGCGGCGTAGTCGGCGAGTCCCGAGATCGTTTCAAGCAGCTGCTCGGTCGGCTTGCTGAACAATGAGGCGAGCATGCCCGTCGTGCCGTGCTTGAAGAAAAATTCGGATGCGGTGCGGATCGATTCGTCGTTTCCATCTGAAAAGCCGGCTCCGCCTCCCCCATGCACAAGCAGGTCGACGAATCCGGGCGTGACAGTCATCCCGCTGAAATCATACTTCGCGATGCCCGCGGGAAACGAGACATCCTCCATCTTGCCAAGTTCGCTGATGAGTTTTCCGTCCACGACAATCGCGCCATGCTCGACGATCCTGAACGGAGTGACAATCTTCACATTTGTAATTGCGTATTTCATGTATTCCTCGTGATGTGTGTATCATTGGACAGCATTCCTCAACTCGCGCAGCGACGACTCGATCGGCCCCCGGCCGAAGACAGCACTGCCCGTGACGAGGATATTCGCTCCCGCTGCCGCAAGCAATCCGGCGTTCTCTGCCGCAATGCCTCCGTCCACTTCAATCTGCGTGGAGAGCTGCATCGACTCGATCATCGCGCGAAGGTTCCGGATCTTTTCGAAGGATGTCGGGATAAACGATTGTCCGCCGAATCCGGGATTGACCGACATGATCAGGATCACGTCGCAGTACGGAAGGATTTCAGTCAGCACTTCGATCGGCGTGGCGGGATTCAGGCAGACACCGGCCTTGAGGCCGAGCTCGCGGATGCGAGTGACCGTGCGATGCAGATGCCGGTCCGCCTCGTAATGCACGATCAACGTCGTCGACCCCGCCTCGGCGAATGCGTCGAGATAGCGCGACGGTTCCTCGATCATCAGATGCGTGTCGAGCGGCAGTTGTGTGATGCGCCGGATCGACCGCACGACGGGCGGCCCGATCGTGATGTTGGGCACGAAATGCCCGTCCATCACGTCGACATGGAGCATCGTGACGCCGGCATGTTCGCATGCGCGGATGTCTTGTTCGAGATTGGCAAAATTCGCAGACAGCAGCGAGGGTGCGATGATTGTTGTATGCGACATGCGCATCTCTCCTTTAGTTTTCCCTGCCCGATTTCTGTTTCTCGGCGGGCGATGCAATGACGAGGTCGATGTTTTTTTCAACTGTCACGATCTCGAGCGCGCGCGGCAATTGTTCGATCACGGTGTTGGGCAGCAGATCGGATGACGGCTGGTACGATACGTTGCCCACAGTGAGGCCTTTTTCGATCAACTGCTTCTGCGCATCGGTGAGCGATTTCCCGATCAGGTCGGGCACGACGATGCTGTCGATCGATGCGCCTGCGCTCAGCAGGAAGTTGACGAATCCGCCATGACGCACGTGCGCGCCCTGCGGCGGCTCCTGCGAGATGATCGTGCCTTCGGGAAATTCGGTCGACACTGCATACGACATTGCTCCTTCTTTCAGGCCGAGTCTGTCGAGCGTAAATTTGGCGTTCCGCATCGTGCTTCCCTTGAAAGACGGAATCGTCACAAGCTTTTCGCCGCCCGAAATGGTGAGATAGACGCGGCGTCCTTCCTTGACGACCTGCTGCGCTTCAGGATTCTGCGCCACGACCGATCCTTCGGGAACCTGCTTGTCGAGCCGCGTGTCTCCGCGCAGAGGTTCGAGATTCAGACTCTTTAATGTTCTGATCGCCTCTTCCTCGTTCATGCCGACGACGCTTGGGATCGTGACCGTAGGACGGTTCACGTACCACGGCATGATCACCATGTCGAGCAGCGTCAACAGAACTGCGAAGACACCGAGAACGATGTAGATGTATTTTGCTGCCGTCGACGTGGCGAGACGAATTGCTGTTTTTTTATAGTCTTTCATGTGTGTCAATGCTTCATCAATGATTCAATGTATTTGCCGATGAGATCGAATTCGATATTGACATTCGTTCCCTTCGTATATGTGTTGAAGATCGTGTGCTCGAGCGTGTACGGAATGATCGCCACTGTGAACGACGCGGCTCCGAGACGCGCCACGGTGAGACTGACCCCGTCGACCGCGACAGAACCGACAGGGATCAGATATTTACGGAATTTCTTGTCGATCGAGATCGTATAGAGACTGCTCGTTTCGAGCGTTTCGATCTTCGTCACCGTGCCCACGCCGTCGACATGTCCCTGGACGAGATGACCGCCAAGGCGCTGCTCGAGTGAGACGGCGCGTTCGAGATTCACCTTCATGCCCTTTTTCAATTGCCCGAGATTCGTCTTCGTGAGCGTTTCATGCATTGCATGCACGCGGAACGTCGCGCCTTTTTTCTTCGTCACGGTAAGGCATGTGCCGTTGATCGCAATGCTGTTGTCGACGCCGAGCCCGCGCGTCACAATATCCGCAGTAAATGAAAAGTCGATGCCGTCGCCGAGCGTGGCGGCGTCGGCAACAGTGCCGGTTTCTTCAATGATGCCAGTAAACATTACTTCCCCGTCTGATAGTCGTAGAAAAGTTTCGAGATCGATGCGATCGCCTGTATGCCCTGATCCGCGGTCCGAAGCTCGCGCGAGAGCACAACAAGCACGTACCGCCTTCCGTCGGGCAGCGTCACAACACCCGAGTCATGCTGGACTCCGGCGATGGAACCCGTCTTGTGAGCAACGATCACATCATTCGGCAGCAGCGCCGGGATCATCGCATTCAAATGCTGCTTCTCGAGCACATCCATCATTTCGCGAGACGCCTGCGGTGAAACGACGCTGCCGCGCGCGAGTTTCTCGAAGATCAGCATCAGGTCCCAGGCCGTGGTCGTGTTGTTCAATCCCTGCCTGAACGCTTTATTGTCCTCCACCCCGCGCAGCACCTGCATGTCGACTGCGCCGAGGGCATGCATCGTCTTCATGACATTTTCAGCGCCGACTCGTTCGATCAGAATGTTCGTGGCCAGATTGCTGCTCATCGTGATCATCTCATGCACAAGCCTGCGGAGAGTCGTTTCCTTTCCGATCATCCTGTACAGACCGTCGTCGCTGTCGTTGATGATGTCCATCGTGTATTCGCTTCCGTCGACAATGCTGTGAAAGAGATTGACGACATCGATCGAATCATCAAGTCCGATGCGGCCCGCGGCCGCCTGTGTATAGACCTCGATCATGACCGGGGTCTTCATCGTGCTCGCCGCGTGGAATTTTTCCTTTTCGCGTCGGAAGATCGTGTCTCCCGATTGGAGATCCTTGTATGCCACGGCAAAGACGCCGGGTGTTGCACCGAGCAGCGAATCGAGCGAATATTCTATTGTCGCGCGGGCCATCGGCGTATCATCTCCCTGTCCGCGCGCGAGCGTCGCCGTGATGCTGAGCCGCGACGCGAGGATACGCAAGCTCGTACTCGTCCATCCAGTCTTTCCCGAATTGCATGCGTTTGCGCAGTGTCCGCGTCACAGGAATCCCAAGTCTGTCGACTCCCGGGATTCCTTCGCCGAATACTGTATCAGATGCATATCGATACAACAAATCGGCCATCCGCGCGCGCAAAAATTCGGCATAGATGTCGGATCCGCCTTCGACAAGCACCGAGGTGATCTGATGCGCTGCAAGATCGGCGAGCACATCGGCGACAGCAAGACGGCCATCAATGCGGGCGTCGAGTTCAACGACGACGACGCCGAGAGATTCAAGCGCCCGGATCTTCGATTTCTTCCTGCGCGTTTCGGCCGTTGCCGTATAGACGATCGTCGGCGCTTCGGCGGACGTCGTCACGATCGATGTGTCGACGGGGATGCGCAGATTCCCGTCGAGCACGATGCGCAGCGGATTGCGTCCACTCGCGTTTCGTACGGTAAGCTGCGGATTGTCGGCGATGACTGTCCCCGCGCCCACGAGTACGGCGTCGTACCTTGCGCGGAGTTTGTGCACATGCGCGCGCGCACGATCGTTCGTGATCCACTTCGAACTTCCATCCGCACGGGCGATAAATCCGTCGGCTGTCTGCGCTGTCTTGATGGCGACAAACGGCCGGCGCCTGGTGATAAACGTGAAGAACGCCGCATTGAGGCGTTCGGCTTCGCGCCGCATCACACCGAGCGTGCAGGCGATGCCGGCGCGCCGGAGCTTGCGTATGCTTTTTCCATGGACAAGCGGATTCGGATCGGTGACGGCGGCAACGACGCGCGCAATTTTCTTCTCGATCACAAGGTTCACGCATGGAGGCGTGTTGCCGTGATGAAAGCATGGTTCAAGCGACACATACAGCGTCGCTCCTTCAACGCTGTGTCCGCGGCGTTCCGCGTCGTTCACGGCATGCACTTCCGCATGCGGTCCCCCGTAGCGGCGATGATATCCCTGCCCGATCACGCGATTGTGTTTCACGAGCAGCGCGCCCACAAGCGGATTCGGACTCACGGCCCCGTACCCCTTCGCTGCAATATCGAGACATTGCCGCATGTAGCGGACATCGTTGTCGCGCGCGGAGCCGCCTGCAGTCATTTGAATACGATCTCTTTCTGTCTGGCTGCCGACTTGTAGACCGCGTCGACGATTTTCATGCGAAGCACGGCTTCCTCTGATGTCGAGATGATCGCGTGATGTCCGCGCACGGCCCCGATGAAATGCTTCAGCTCGTTCTCGAACGAACGCTTC
>DATGXR010000429.1:0-2056 GCA_035298825.1 Bacteroidota bacterium | reverse complement strand
ACATCCCCGAGCGATCGATCAACGTCCTTGTGAGCAACGAGGAACTCTCCGAGCGCCGAATGCAAGAAGAAGCCCGCGGTTCAAAAGCATGGACGGCGCCAAAGCGCGATCGCTCGATTTCAAAATCCCTGAAAGCATATGCGTCCATGGTCAGCTCGGCCGATATGGGAGCCGTGCGACTGATCGATTAATGTACGAAAAGGAATCATCATGAGTCTGAACACATTCGTCGCACATCAATTCAGGAAACCGACCGGCTTTTGGGGAAAACTCGCAGTGCGCGCCATGATGAAAGGCAACCGGGGCGCGATCGCCTGGGCGATCGAAGCAAGTGAAATTAAATCCGAGGATACCGTTCTTGAAATCGGATTCGGCCATGGCATCTCATTCGAAATGATCGCCGCGTTGACGACTCAGAAGGTGTACGGTTTGGATTTTTCCGAAGATATGGTCAGGATGGCTGCAGAACGCAACACCAAATTGATGAGCCAGGATCGGCTTGAGTTGCGATGCGGAGAGGTTGCGAACTCTGCATTCGAATCTGATTTCTTCGACAAAATCATTGCCGTGAACGTCATCTATTTTTGGAAGCAGCCTCAAAAAGAATTAGCGGAAATAAAAAGAATATTAAAACCGGGCGGTCGCGCTGTTCTCTATCTGACTGATAAATCGGCAATGGAAAAGCTGTCATTTACATCGACACATGTCTTCACCACGTATACCGGAGAGGAATTTGCCAAGGAAGTGAAGGCCGCTGGATTTGCTAAAGTGCATATCGACACCAAATTGCTCAAGCGGAAGTCTCTGCGTGTCTGCCATTGTATCATCGCCGAAAAAGAACCGTGACACTTTTACGCTCATACAAATTCAATGAAGCGCATACCGATCTGACTCTCATCTCCTCTGACGGAAGGATTCATCCATGAACACTCTCCGCAAGGCCCTCCTGTTATTCGTCGCCGGAACCGCAATGGCTTTTTCGCAGCATGCTGCATTCAACGGCACATGGAAAATGATCAGTGCGAAAAGTTCATTCCTGGATTATTACCAGGAGATGACACTCCAGATTGCAGTCGAAAACAATTCCGCATCGATCACCACCAAATTGGGACCGAAGAGAAGATATGAGGAGAAAATGTCCTTCACGACCGACGGCCAACCGAATCACATCGATATCACAGACGGCACATTTGCCACCAATATCCATATGGGATTACGATTGCCGCTTGGTTCCTCAAAAGAGGTGCGCGCACAGTGGGAGGGCGAACACCTGCTGAAGGTTGTCGAAAATTATGACTACTTCGCTTCCCAGGGAAAAAAGCACGGTCAGATGACTTTTCTGTATCAACTCTCACCCGAGCAGGACGTGTTGACATGCGAAATTCTCCGCTCCACGCGCAAGAAAGGACCGCCCATCAAGTTCGTCTTCAAACGAGCCGATGCGAACAATGCGTACATCTATAAAATGACAGAGGACTGGGACATCCATTCGAAATTGCCCGAACAAGCCTGCTGGATCTCCATTCAGGGCATTGTCAACGAAACAAAGCCGCTGTTATATTTCACGTTCGGACCCAATTATCCGTTCAACCAGACCGATGATCTTGCCCGGTATCTTGTGAGCCGCAAAAATTTTACATTTACGAACCTTGGATCGCTTGAGCAGGGATTGACGTTGTTCAAGGACCACATCAAAGGGTATATCGTCTGGGATAAAAAAGAGCGCACGTCGCTCATCGTCGCCTATACAATTGCCGGATTGGAAAAAGGAATTGTCATCACCGAAGACATGCTCCCGCTTGTGCAGCGACTCGGAATGAAGCAGATCGACGACTTGAGGGGAAAATTTACAGGCAAGTCCGATTACGAGATCTACTCGTGGGCGAAGAAACAATATTGGGACAAATGTTCGAGGGAAACGATTGTGTGGCTTGGCGGCGTGCATGGAACATCGCTGATGCCTGCCTGCGCGGATTATGGGATGATGAAGAAGGGATTTTTTTCCGATCTTTCGGCACGCCCCACCGACACGCTCGAATATACACTGACCAGGAGC
>DATGXR010000428.1:0-3427 GCA_035298825.1 Bacteroidota bacterium | reverse complement strand
CGATTCGACGGACGTGTACGGCTACGTTACGCTGCAATGGAAGACCCATCCCGAATTTCAAAAGACATTCCAGATCACCGCCGCTGATATTAAAAAAACATATTACGATCCATTCTTGCAGGCGCTGGTCACAACGAAATCGGATTATTTTGCCGCAACGAAAAATTTGACGATTCCCGAGAATGAATACGTTGCGGTACAATTACGCTGGGATCTGATCAGTGACACGGGTACTGACCTGAGGGCACAGGCGTTCTTCGCCGATCCGGGAGATCCGACACGGGAACGGACACAGGATATCACGATGATCGTCACATCGGGTACGCATCTGTACGCGAAATCTCCGATGCTCTATTCCGAACCCTGGAACTTCGTCTTCTATATGTACCACTCTCTTAACTAACACGACAACCCTCGCGGAGTTCGTTGAAACAAAATCGCCGAAGGCAAGCCGATCATGCATCATGGCACACAGATGAATCAACACACACGCACAGGCTGGATCACACGGATATTGTTCGTTCTGATATTCTTCACATACACCGCGAACGCGGGAGTCTCGGGGAGCATCGAAGGGAAGATCGTTGACGCGGCAGACGGCCGGACGCTGCCGGGAGTTAATATTTTACTTGTTGGAACGACCATCGGAGCGGTGAGCGATGCGAACGGGCAGTATCGGTTTCCGAACGTGAGGGCAGGGTACTATGAAATGCGGTTCAGCGCGATCGGCTATAACACGGTGATCATCAAGGGGGTGCGCGTGCAGATCGACCTGCGCACGCGTGTCGATGCGCGCATGGAAGCTTCCGCGGTCGAACTGGCGCCGATCGAGATTACGGCTGAAACGCCGCTCATACAGAAGGATCTGGCGTCGGCGGCGTATTCGATTTCGTCCGGAAAATTTTCGGCGCTCCCCGTATCGACATTTGAAGAGGTGCTCACATTGCAGCCGGGAACGACATTCGACGGGCATGTGCGCGGTGGAAAGACGAATGAAGTGTTTTATCTGGTTGACGGACTGCCGGTGCAGGACGTGTTTTCGGGCACAGCGGGAACACTGCTTCCGAAGAGTTCGATCGGAACGATGACGATGTATATCGGTGGATTCTCGGCTCAGTATGGCAATGCGATGTCGGGCATCGTCAATATCATCACGCGCGGCGGAACGAACATGCACCAGTTTTTCGCGCGGCTTGAAACCGACAATGCGCTGCCGTCGTCTGTGAACAAGCAGACGGATCTGCGGAAGGAATTTGAACTGGCCGCGAACGGGCCGGTGGTGACAGATAAACTTTTTTATTATACAGCCAATTCGCTCACGCTGAGTGACGGCAGATGGTGGCAGGAGATGCAGAATTTTTTCGATTCTCCCGTTTCGACAGAATTCTCAGGTGTGTCGAAGCTCGATTATATCATCTCGCCGGCAACCCGGCTGAGTGCGCAGGGAATTTACTCGACGCGTTCGTGGAGAGACTATGAATTTTCGTGGCGCTATAACCTGTCGGGACTTCCGGCGCGCAAGCGCGGATCGTATCGCGCCGCGGCGCTCTTCTCGCACACGCTCTCGGACAAGTCTTTTTTTACGGCAAGCCTGAGCAATTTTCATGTCAATTCGCAGATCGGCGAACCATATCAGATCGATACGCTTCGTCCGTTTCAATACGATTTTTTCTATCGATTCATTACAAAGGGCAGCCGATTCTATCATGCCGATCAGACGCAGAACATCCTGACGCTCAAAGGCGATTTCTCGACGCTGATCGAGCGGCTCCATACAGTATCCGCCGGATTCCAGTTGAACCGTCATGCAATTTCATCGCAGCTTGAAAAATACGACCCGCAGTTCTCGTACTTCGGCAAGCCGCTTGAAGATCAGCCGATGACGGCATACTACAACGATTATGCGTATCATCCTTCATCGGGAAATGCGTACGTGCAGGATAAAATCGAATTCACTGAGGACGGCTCGACGCTCGACCTCGGCTTGCGTTGGGATTTCCTTAATCCCGCAGTGTCGTATCCGGTGATCGAGTTTTCGAAACGTGCAGACGGCTCGTACGTCCCTGTTCAAACCGGATCGAAGAAGGCTTCATTCAAGCAGCAGGTCAGTCCCCGTTTTACAATCACGCTTCCGCTGACGCCCACGAACATGATCTATGTGAATTTCGGCGTCTATTATCAGAATCCGCTGTTCGAGTATCTCTATGCGGGACTCTCTCCAGCGCAGATCAAAACCGGAACGCTGCCGGTGTCGGCCGGGAATCCCGATCTTGAACCGGAAAAAACAACGGCGTGGGAGGCCGGCTACAAACAATCGCTCGACAAACACTGGGTCGCCTCGGGAGCGTACTTCAAAAAAACAGTGCGCAATCAGCTCGACACGAAGACGCTTGTGCCGTCCGACAGCAAGATGGCGGGCGATTACGGATTCGCATCGTACGTGAACAGCGCTCAAGCCGATATTTCGGGATTCGAGGCGATGTTCAGCCGCGAGGGGGACGAGCGTTTCTCGGGAAGCGTGTCGTATACGTTCATGATCACGGAAGGGACGAGCGATTACATCGATCAGTCGCTCAATTATGTGCAATGGGGATTTCCGCTCATGGCGCAACCGTATCCGCTCAGCTGGGATCAGCGGCACACGTTCAAGGCCGATGTTTCGGCGCTGCTGCCCTGGGACGTCAGAATGAATGCGACCGCATCGTTCAATTCGGCCAGGCCGTACACATATTTCCCGACGCGCGACGGATTCACCGCGGCGGAACCGAACAGAATTTTTGCTCCGAATAACGACAGGATGGAAGCGACGACGTTTGTCAACGTGAAGCTCAGTAAAAGGTTTTCGATCGATGCGTCAAACCGCTCGTCGATCTCGGTCACGCTGGATGTGAGGAATCTCTTCAACGCGAAAAACGTTCAATGGATCGATTCGAACGGAAGGATCGGAGGCGAACTTGGCGACCCATCGGCATATTATGATCCGCGTCGAACGCGCCTGGGCATCACCGCCGAATTTTAACGAGCGCTTGTGCAGCTTTGCCAGACGTCGGTACCATCAATAGCGAAGCTGTGGTTATCGCGGAATTGTGTTCAGGGAGTGGGGGATGAATCCGCATGTTCTATGGTGACGGGATCAGGTATCCACTCGGTGCGCAGGATGCCCATCAACACAGTGTCCCAGTATTCGCCCTCGACCTTTGTCGATTGGCGGAGTATCCCTTCATTGATGAAGCCCGCTTTTTTGTAGCAGCGGATGGCCGCTGTATTGAAGCTGAAGACACGCAGGTCAATCCGCCGCAGCCGCAGTGTTTCAAATCCGTAGGCGAGAACCGCGCGTATCATCTGGTAACAATAACCTTTCCCGCGAGACTCGGGCGCAAGCAGTACACGGCAGATGGTGGCTGTTTCGTTGAACAGGTCGAGCGCT
>DATGXR010000427.1:0-10591 GCA_035298825.1 Bacteroidota bacterium | reverse complement strand
GGAAGAAACTCTTTTTTACATGATTCGTCGAATCGCTCTTGATGATGTGCAGCAGGCTGTCGGCGAGTTCCCGCACGAGCGCAGGATCGGCTTCCGCACGCTGCGGACCGAGGAACGAAATAAAGACACGAGCGGCGAGCGAGTCTTCCTGCCTGCGACTGACGATTTTTTTCACTTCCGCGATCTGATCGGGCACGCTCTGTTTTGCGTATGTCGGATTCGCATATTTGTCGACGAGTTTCACCATTCTCCAATCGTTCCGTCCCCATAGGAATGGGCTGGAGCATTCTCCGATCTTGAGCCCGAATGCAATCGTCTCCGCTGCCGGTTCGAGTTCGCCGAAATCGACTGTCATCGTGTCGAGCGGCGCAAAGACCATATCGCGGGATGTTTCGAATGTCTTTTCCTTGTTTTTGCTGATGGCCTGCTTTTTCAGGAGAATGTCGCCTTCCTTTGTCGAAACGCGTCGGTAAACGATAAGGCGCAGCTCCCACGGATACCGTCCCATTCCCTCGCGCATTTCTTCCGGGGTCACGCGGATGTGCGCGGTCACATCGCGTTTGTACACTTCGTCGCGCGTGAACAGGCGCTGCAGCGAGTACTGCATCTCCTGCGACACCGTGTCCTGGCCGAAGCCGAGACGCTGCGCCTCGAGCGCAAGCATCTTCTCGGCGACGAGCGACTGAAGGAACTCCTGCTTCGTCAATTCGATGCGCGCTCGATTGTCTTTCAGCGGATACGGCATGAGTTCGAACCGTTCGAGAAAGTCCGCAGCCGTGATGACGTGCGGACCGTACCGCGCAAGCGTATCGGTCGGAAGCGCCTGTACCTGTTTCTGTGCGAACAGTGGAAGCGTCCACACTGCGATTGATACAACAACAGCAGCAGTAATGTATGCCAGCCTACGCAAGCACTTCACCAGTCAAAATCCTGAGCGCCGATCGATACAGTCCTGCCGTCTTTTCGATGACATCGTCGGGCATCATCGGACCGGGAGGCCGCTTCGTAAAACCAATCGAGAGAAGATAATCGCGCACGTACTGCTTGTCGAAACTCGCCTGTCCCCTTCCGGGCTCATATTGATCGCGCGGCCAGAACCTCGACGAGTCCGGTGTCAGCACTTCATCGATCAGCAGCAATTGTCCCTCGCAGATGCCGAATTCCATTTTCGTATCGGCGATGATGATTCCCTTTTCTTCGGCACAGGCGGAAGCGTGGTTGTAGATCGCGATCGCCGCGTCCCTCACCTGCAAGCTGATCGCTTCGCCTTCACGCTGCTTCATTTGCTCGAACGTAATATTCTCGTCGTGCACGCCGAGCTCGGCCTTTGTCGACGGCGTAAAGATCGGCTCTGGCAGCTTCGAGCTCTCACGCAGCCCCGAAGGCAGCGCGATGCCGCAGACTGTTCCCGTCCGTTTGTATTCCTCCCAGCCGGAACCGGAAAGATATCCGCGCACGATGCATTCAACAGAGAGGGGATTCGATTTTTTCACAACCATGCTTCGATCCCTGAGCGTCTCCGCGTATGGACGGCAAGCCTCGGGATATTCATCGACGTTCGTGGTGATGACATGGTTCGGAATGATGTGCCGCGTCTGATCGAACCAATACGCTGAGATGCGCGTGAGTACCTTGCCCTTGTCGGGAATGCCCTGCGGCATCACCACGTCGAATGCCGACAGACGGTCCGTTGCGACAATGAGCAGCGTGGAACCGAGATCGTACATATCTCGCACCTTGCCTTGCTTCACAAGGTGAAGTCCGGGAAATTTCGTTTCAAGCACGACAGACATTGTATCGCTCCTTTCCATCATCAGATGAATGTGCAGTGTTTGGCCGTCGCCGACGCAAGCAGATGCAGATATTGCTCGCGCGGTATTTCAATCACGCCGAGGCTCTCAAGATGAGGCGTCGTGTACTGCGTGTCGAGCAGTTCAAATCCGCGTTCGTTCATGCGGCGAACCAGCGCTTCGAGCGCCACCTTCGACGCGTCGGTCATCGTGCTGAACATCGACTCGCCGAAGAACGCGGCGCCGACAGCAACGCCGTATAACCCTCCCACAAGCGCTCCGGCGTGACGGACTTCGATCGAATGTGCGTACCCCAGTTCATGCAGAAGCACATAGCTGCGGATAATCGTTTCCGAAATCCAGGTTTCGTCCCGTTCGGCGCAGCGCCTCATCACCTCTTCGAACGCCGTGTCCTGATCGACAGTATAAATTTGTTTCGCAATCGTGCGTCTGAGGCTCCGCGAAATCTTCATTCCGCCGAGTGGAAGGATTCCGCGCTGCTCGGGATCATACCAAAAGATCTCCCCTTCCTTTCCGTCGGCCATCGGAAAATATCCCGTTCTGTAGGCGTTCAGTAGAAGTTCGGGCGGGATCACCTCTGTCGATGCACGCGTCATCACGATCCGTAAAAATTCCGCTCCCAGGCATGGTGTTTCAATTCGTCGAGAAGCGGTTGTGAGAGAAGGCGTCCGTCCGAGACAGCCGTGTTCCGTTCAACATTCGTCACCTTTCTCATTCCCGGGATCACCGTCGACACGGCCGGATTCGACAGCACAAATCGCAGCGCGAGCTCGGCCACATTTTGCGCCTCATGCCCCATTACGGATTTGATTTTTTCGACGCGGTCGTAGACCTGCTGTTTCCGTTCGCCTTGGAAGTAGCGGTTGCGCCAATCGCGCAAGGGAAATGTTGTCGCTGGTGTGATCGCGCCGGTCAATCCGCCTTCATCGAACGGGACACGGACGATGATGCCGATGTTGTGTTCGACGCAATACGGAAAGAGTTCGCGTTCAGGCGACTGATCGAAGATGTTATAGATCACCTGGAATGTGTCGACCTGGCCTGTCTGCGCAGCTTTCAGAACCGATGCCGGCTGATGGTCGTTCACGGAAATGCCGAACGCCTTGATCTTGCCTTCGCGCTTGAGCTGATCGGCAGCAGACCAGATCTCGTCTGCTCCGGCCCATGTATCGCTCCAGACGTGCAGCTGTTGGAGATCGATCCGCTCGACGCCCAAATGTTTCAGACTTTTCTCAGTGCATTCGATGATGTGCTGTTTCGGGAAGGCTTCGTGAAACGGGACGTCATCGCGCGCAGGCCATTGCTGATTCTTCGGCGGAATTTTTGTGGCGATAATGACGGATGAACCGACGTCCCTGCGGAGTCGTCCGATCAACTCTTCCGAATGTCCGTCGCCGTAGGCGAGCGCCGTATCGAAGAATGTCACGCCGCAATCGACGGCCTTCTTCAGCGCGGTCATCGATTCGGCATCATCCGACTCTTTCCACATTGCACCGCCGATTCCCCATGCTCCGTATCCGATCTCGGATACCGAAGGGAATTGTCTGCCGAGCGTACGATAGCGCATGCGAGTGCCTCCTGAGTACATAGAAAAACTTTCCAACGCACGCGTGTTCGCCTCGTGCGTTGAAAAGTTTGAGATGGTTGATTGTTGACGCGCCGCCTTGTCGGCGGCGCATCCGCTTAATCCTCGTTGCCGAAGCTCATGCCCACTGCGCGCGCCGAGCAGATGATTTCTCCGTCGGGCGGAACGAGCCGCTGCTTCGCGACTGCCTGTGCGATCGGCACGCTTGTGATGTGCGTTCCGCGCAGGCTGACCATGTGTCCGAACTTGTTTTCAAGCGCAAGTTCGACTGCCTTCGTGCCATAGCGCGTGGCGAGCACACGGTCGTACGCCGTGGGACTTCCGCCGCGCTGCAAGTGGCCGAGCACCGTGCACCGCGTCTCAAGACCTGTTTCGTCTGAGATGCGCTGCGCCACATGTTCGCCGATGCCGCCGAAGCGGATCGGATCCGTGCGTTTGATATCTGTTTCTTTGATGACCACATCTTCATCGGCCGCCTTCGCGCCTTCGGCGACGCAGACGATCGAGAATCTGTTGCCGCGTGTGCTTCGCTCGATGACGCGCTGGAACACCGCATTCCATTTGAACGGAATTTCAGGAAGCAGAATGATGTCCGCTCCGCCTGATATGCCCGCCTGAAGCGCGATCCATCCCGCATAGCGTCCCATGACTTCGATGACCATCACGCGGTGATGCGACGATCCGGTCGTGTGCAGACGGTCGATCGCTTCGGAAGCAATCGATGTTGCCGTGTCGAATCCGAATGTCTGGTCCGTGGCGTCAAGATCGTTGTCGATCGTCTTCGGCACACCGATGATGTTCATGCCCATTTCGCCGAGCTTCTTCGAGATGTGCATCGTACCGTCGCCGCCTGTTGCGATGAGACAGTCGAGGCCCCATCCCTTGTAATGCTTCAGAAGCTTCTGCGACGCATCCACGATCTCGATTCCGTTGATCCCTTCAACGGGATAATGGAACGGGTCGCCCTTGTTCGATGTGCCGAGAATTGTTCCTCCCAGTCCGATGATGCCCGAGACGTCACTGCGCGATAATTCGCGCATGCGTCCTTCAACGAATCCTTCGAATCCGTCTTCGATACCGACGATTGTGATGCCATGATCCTGAAGCGCAGGCTTCGCGACGCCGCGAATCACCGCATTCAGTCCAGGGCAGTCGCCGCCGCCGGTGAGAATACCAATACGTTTAATTTTTTTTTCTGCCACGAGTGTAGGTTCCTTTTCAATTAAGTATAACTGAAGAGCAAATGTACAAATTTTTCCATTAAAAATCCAGCGCCTTCATCACGGTACCAAGGTCCTTGTCGCCCCGGCCCGAGAGGCATACGACAATACGCGCGTTTTTATCCATCGTTGGCGCGAGTTTCATTGCATAGGCCACGGCATGTGACGATTCGAGCGCAGCGATGATCCCCTCTTTGCGGGCCATGAGCTGGAGGGCGTCGAGCGCCTCCTGGTCAGTGACCGATTCGTACACCGCCAAAGCGTGATCCTTCAGGTAGCAGTGCTCCGGCCCCACTCCCGGATAATCGAGTCCGGCTGAGATCGAATGGGCCAGTTGCACCTGTCCGTGCTCGTCCTGTAACAGATACTGCATCGAGCCGTGCAGCACGCCCCGTGTGCCCCGCGCCAGGGCCGCCGAGTGCTTGCCCGATTCGAGCCCGTACCCGGCCGCTTCAACGCCGATCAGCTTCACTCCGGGCACATCCCCCAGAAAAGGATAAAACATGCCCATCGAATTCGATCCGCCCCCGACGCAGGCGATGACCGCGTCGGGCAGACGCCCTTCCTGCGCAAGGATCTGGGCGCGCGTTTCGCGGCCGATCACCGACTGGAAATCGCGCACCATCATCGGGTATGGATGCATCCCCACGACCGATCCAATAATATAGAACGTGTCGCCGACGTTCGTGACCCAATCGCGTATCGCCTCGCTTGTCGCATCCTTCAGCGTCCGGCTGCCTGATGAAACCGGCCGCACCTCTGCGCCGAGGAGCCTCATCCGATACACATTCGGCGCCTGGCGTTCCATATCCTCTTCGCCCATATAGACGACGCAGGGAAGTCCGAACAGCGCGCAGACCGTGGCGGTGGCCACGCCATGCTGCCCCGCTCCGGTTTCGGCGATGATGCGTTTCTTCCCCATTCTCCGCGCAATGAGAATCTGGCCGATTGTATTATTGATCTTGTGCGCGCCGGTATGGCATAAATCTTCGCGCTTCAGATAAATGCGTGCGCCTCCGGCCTCGGCCGTGAGCCGGTCGGCCCGATAGAGCGGCGTTTCGCGTCCCACGAAATACTTCAAATAATAATCGAATTCCTCTTTGAATTTGGCGTCATCTCTGACCGACTCGTACCAGCGCGTGAGCTCTTCCACTGCCGGCACGAGCGTTTCGGGAATATACCGTCCTCCGTACACACCGAAATGTCCCGATGCATCCGGCATCGATACGGCAGATGCTGTCTTGTTTTTTTGCGTGTCGCTCATCGGGCTGCTCCTGATTGAGGTTCGGTGCGCGGCCGACGCGCCTTCTCGATAAATTCTTTCATCTTTGCATGATCCTTTTTTCCCGGCGATTGCTCGACGCCGCCTGCGACATCAACGCCGAACGGATCCGCCTCCCAGATCGCCTGCTCGATATTCTCGGGCGTCAGTCCTCCGGCGAGGATGATCTTCCCGTATTCATTGGCCGCGCGGGCGACCGCCCAATCGACAGTTCTGCCCGTGCCGCCGTACAGCTCGGGATCGTACGCCTCGATCAATGAGAGAGGTGTGTTGTACGTGCGGATGACAGACGGATCGAACACCGGCGTCACACGAAACACCTTGATCGCCTGAGCGCCGAATTGCTGCACATACTCGAGCGGCTCATCGCCATGGAACTGCACGAAATCCAAGAGCAGCCGCGTGGCTGTCTTTTTCACCATGTCGATGTCGGCGTTGACGAACACGCCGACTTTGCGCATTGTCTCGGGCAACTCGCGGATAATCTCCAGCGCGTCGTCCGGCGAGATGTAACGCTTGCTTTCCTTGTAGAAATTAAATCCGATGGCGTTCGCGTCGCATTCGGCCGCGAAAAGCGCATCGTCGATATTCGTGATCCCGCAAATCTTAACAAACATAACTCACCGTTTTTTCATATATGAAGACGGGCCTGTGCCCAAGAGATCCTGTACCGCTTTTTTCCTGTCCGCCTGAATAATCAGCTGCTCGCCCACGAGGAATGCGTCGAAGCTGGCCTCGCGCAGCGTCCCTACATGGTGGGCGTTGCGGATGCCGCTTTCGCTGACCGAAATGCATCGGTTGGGGATAAAATTTTTCAGATTGAGCGATGTGTCGAGATTCACTTCGAACGTCTGGAGATCCCGATTGTTGATGCCGATGATATCGGCACCGCAGTCGACAGCCCGATCGATCTCGCCCTTCGAATGACATTCAACAAGCGCGGCCATGCCGAGGTCACGTGCGGCGGCAAGATATGTCTGCACCTGTGCGGGCGTGAGGACGGCCATGATCAGCAAGATGGCGTCGGCGCCGAGCAGGCGCGATTCGTAAACCTGATATTCATCGATGATGAAATCTTTCCTCAGCACGGGCATCATGCCGCTCGCTTTGCATTCTGAAATATAGAGCGGATCGCCCTTGAAAAATTTCCTGTCGGTCAGCACCGACATGGCCGTGGCTCCGCCGAGCTTGTATTCGTGTGCAATGCGCGCAGGGACGAAATCCTTTGTCAGCACGCCTTTCGACGGCGACGCTTTTTTGACCTCGGCAATGCAGGCGATCTCACCGGCCTCCGATTTGCTGCGTATCGCCTCCGCGAAATCGAGCGTGAGCGGAGCCTCGCACAGCATGTCGACGATCTCGGCAAACGAGAGCTTCTTTTTCGCCTCGTCCACTTCGTATTTTTTATAATCGATTATTTCATCAAGCCTTTTCGTGCTCACATTGCTCCTCATTCATTAGTCGCGTCTGTTTCATCAGTTGCATGCGGGACTGTCTTCACTTTGATCTGCTGTATGCGGCGTTCATTTTTCTTCGCGATCGTGAACACCATATTCTTGTACGGAATCTCTTCATGAAGCTCGGGGATCCGTCCCGTGAACTTGTGAAGGAATCCGCCGACCGTTTCATAATCATCATCGTCCGGCAGCGCCTCGGAAAATCCATTGTTGAAATCGTGGATATTCATGCCCGCGTTGATCACCACAGTGCCATCGCTCGACGTCACGACGTCGCCCTGCTCCTCGTCGTATTCGTCGCGGATGTCGCCGACGATCTCTTCGATGATATCCTCCATCGTGATCAGGCCTTCGGTGCCGCCGAACTCGTCGACGACGATCGCCATATGCTGACGCTTCGCCTGCAGGTCTCTCAGCAGCGCGCTGATTTTTTTCGTTTCGGGAACAAAGAACGCGGGGCGTATGATGTCCTGCAGAATGATCAGATCGCGGTATTCAAGAATGCTCAGCAGATCCTTCGAATAGATGATGCCGACGATGTTGTCCGTGCTTCCTTCATACACGGGAATGCGCGAAAAGCCCTCCTCGATCAGCGTATTGATGAGCTTGTCGCGCGGCGTCGCCAAATCGACGGCGACGATATCGGTGCGCGGCACCATAATCTCCTTCACCGTGGTATCGGTAAACTCGAAGATGCTTTTTATCAGTTCATGTTCGGCAGTGTCGATAACGCCGCTTCGTGTTCCTTCCTCCAGAAGCTGAATGACTTCTTCTTCAGATATTTTTTTCGTCTTCTTCCCCAACAGCATCCTGAATAACCATCTGAGGCGCGATTCATGATGAGAAGCCGAAGTGTCGTAGTCGTCGTTGTCCATAATGTGAAAAAAAGTTTCGTAATATTCGAAACGCAGGCTCGTCGCTTACCGTGTGAATTCGGATAATTGTTCGAGTTTGCGTTTCGCTTTCCCCGTATCAATGCAGTCCTGTGCGAGCCTGACACCGTCGAGAATCGTATCGCAGAGACCCGCCACGTAGATTGCGGCGCCTGCGTTCAATACCGCGATGTCGCGGCATGCGTTTTTCTCGCCCTTCATGATATGTGTGATGATGCCTGCATTGATCGCCGCGTCTCCTCCGAGCAGGGCCTCGATGTGCGCCTGCGGGATCCGGACGGAATCATGGTGGAACTGGTACGTGGTGACCTTTCCATTCTTGAGTTCGCTTACCTTCGTTTCACCCAGCGTCGAGATCTCGTCGAGTCCCCCCGAGCCGTGCACGACGAGGGCGCGTTCCGATCCGAGTTCGGCCAGCACGCGCGCCATCGTTTCTGTGAGCTGCGGACTGAACACACCGAGCAGTTGGCGCTTCGCTCCAGCCGGATTCGTGAGCGGACCGAGCACGTTGAAGACCGTGCGCATGCCAAGTTCGCGCCTCACCGGCGCGGCAAAGCGCATGGCTCCGTGCATCATTGGGGCGAAGAGAAACGCGATCCCCACTTCATTCAGGCATGCCTCCACTTTCTCTTTCATCACCTCGATGTTCACACCGAGCGCAACGAGCACATCGGCGCTTCCGGCACGGCTCGAGATTGCCCGATTGCCGTGTTTGGCCACGACCGCTCCGGCCGATGCCGCAATGATGGCGGCTGCCGTTGAAATGTTGAATGTCCCGACGCCATCCCCTCCTGTCCCGCAAGTGTCGATCACTGTCCGATGCACGGTCTCGATCCGCACGGCTTTTTCACGCATTGCCATGGCGCAGCCGGAGATTTCGGCCACAGTCTCGCCCTTCATACGCAGCGCGGTCAAAAATGCGGCGATCATCAGATCCGTCTCGGAACCGGACATGATCGAAAGCATCGCCTCATATGCTTCAGTGGTTGTTAAGTCGTTCCGTTCTACAAGCTTATGGATGGTTTTCTGTATCATCAGTGTCGTAAATCGTGCGAATCAGCCATGAATAGATAATGTACTCTAAAAGGCGCTTATAATCAATTGAACGGCCAAACGACATCGGTTTTCAGCGCGCTCAGCACTGCCGTGATCACGCATTACATATGGCAACGTGCCGCTCTTCCCCCACCGGTGTGTCAATAGTGAACCGAGATGAGACAGAGTCCCTGAGGTGGCGCCGCCTGCCCGGCGTGACGGCGATCCTTCGATTCGATGATCCAGCAAAAATCCCCGATCGTCGTATATCCCCGTCCCACATCGACCATCGTGCCGACGAGCGCGCGAACCATTCCGTGAAGGAACCGGTTGGCGCGTATTGATAAGATCAGCGTACCGTCTTCCTCCTCATGCCATTCCGCTTCGTCGATACGGCAGCGATAATGGTCCACTTCCGCCTCCACCTTGCAAAACGCCTGAAAGTCTGATGTCGACCTGATCACGGAGGCAGCTTCACGCATCAGATTGATGTTGAAGTCATACGACAGCTGCCAACTGTACCGCCGCATCAGTGCGGAGGGACGGCGGAGGATCGTATACTTGTACGCGCGGCTCACGGCACTGTATCGGGCCGAAAAGTCGTCACCAACTTCGACCGCCTCCGTCACGGCGATATCATCGGGCAGAAGGCCATTCAGCGCCCGGAAATAATCGAGCGGAGAAAGTTGTGAATCCGTCTTGAAATTTGCCGTTTGGCCGCGCGCGTGCACACCGGCATCGGTGCGACCCGCCCCGACGAGCGTCACACTTTTTTGCGTGATCTGTGCGAGCGCCCGTTCGATTTCTTCCTGCACCGAGCGGCCGTTTTTCTGCCTCTGCCATCCGGCAAAATCGGTTCCATCGTATTCGATTGTGAGTTTGATGTTCGGCATACGAAGAGCGTGCAATAAAAATAAAAAACGCCCCGCAAAAATGTGGGGCGCCGTTTGAATTTCCTGTGGCTGGACCGAATTCGGTCAGAATGTCCTCACAAGAGAAACCTGCACCCCGTCCATCGTCGACGGCAGTGATGATTCGATGCGCCAGGCGCCGGCCCCCGATTCGATCGACCGGTTATAACGGCGTGTGAGGCGCATTGCGTTGATCGCGCTGATGATGCGATTCACAAGCAATCCGCCCACCACAAAGCGCGCATTGTTAAAGACACGGTCGCTTGACACGCGCTGCGCACGGAACTGCTCGCGATTCGCCTCGGTGTCCCAACGCCATGCATACTGCGATCCGGAATAGACGAGGTTGAGACTTCTGTCGCGCAGCTTCTTTTCGTTGTAGCTGTACGTATCCGAG
>DATGXR010000426.1:0-5047 GCA_035298825.1 Bacteroidota bacterium | reverse complement strand
AGGATCAGAAGACAACAAGCGAAACAGCGTCCGCACGTAAGCAGGATCAACAGACTGTGAACGAAACGGCTGCTGCCGGCATACCGGATCAGCCCGCATCGTCCCGCACTTTGCAAGATGGCGACTCCGGGGCATCCGCACAGAAACCGATTCTTCCGGCCGATGTGCTCGAGTATTATTTGCGGCGCAAAGATCGTTCGCAGCCTGTCGCGTACCGTGCAATGGTCATGGGCATGAGCAAGCTTCATTTCGTCGATGCGAAGGCGGGTGTCGATGCATGGCTGCCATACACACACATGGCGCCCTTCTCCGACGACGGCCGCCAGGCCGACTGGGAACAATCGACGCAGTACGGCGAGATGAAAAATGAATTGGATCAGGATCCCGCGCCGAATGCTTCGTTCGCCTCAGTTCCCGCCTCCGCTTCGAATGCGAAATCGTATGCGGGATGGAAAAAAACGCTCGCGACATTTCTGAGCCAGACCGTGACTGTCGATCTCTTCACCTGCGCCGAACTGAAGACCACATCGAAACCGGGAGAAACGGAAGGAGAGTTTCGCTCGCGTCTCTCGCAGATGATACGCGAGAAGCGCGATCTCGAGACAGAAAAACTTCGCGCAAAATACGCGCCGAAGATACAGATGCTTCAGGATCGGCTGCAACGGGCCGAAGAAAAAGTGCAACGCGAAAAAGCGGAATACGGCCAGTCGCAATTGAGCACCGCCCTCTCGGTCGGCGCCACATTGCTCGGCGCATTCATGGGTCGCAAGGCGGTGAGTGTCGGAACGATCACGCGCGCAACAACCGCGATGCGGTCCGCCGGCAGAATCGGCAAAGAGAAGGGCGATGTGGATCGCGCAGGCGAAGGCGTTGAGTCACTTCGCGAACGCATGCAAGAGATCGATGCGCAGCTCGAACAGGACATCGCCGAGATCACGGCAAAATTAGATGCCACATCCATCGCGCTTGCATCAACACAGATCAGGCCGCGCAAATCGGACATTACAATCGATGCGATCGCGCTCGTGTGGGCGCCGTGATTATTTTTTCAGATCAGCATTTCACGTCCGCTTCTCTACGACGCGACGGCGCGGCCGATGGGACATGCGGATCTGAGGTTATTGTTGTAATCGGGATGTCAATGCCGGTACAAACTGCATCACATCGGCCACGACGAGCACATCGGCGATCGATGCAATCGGCGCATCCTTATCCTTGTTGATCGCCAGGATGAAATCCGATCGTTTCATGCCGGCCAGATGCTGTATGGCACCAGAAATGCCGCATGCAACATAGAGCTTCGGCGCGACGATCTGACCTGTCGATCCGACCTGGTGGCTGTACTCGAGCCAGCCTGCATCGACAACGGGCCTGGTGGCGCCCAGTTCGCCGCCGAGCTCCCTGGCGAGTGCGGCAACGACCGGAATATTTTCCTTCTTCCCCACTCCCCGTCCGACGCTGACAATCACCTCTGCTCGTCCAAGATCGATGTCCTTCATCGGAGCGGGTTCGTAACCCGCCAGTTCCGCACGGCCGGAGGCGGACTCGCTCTCCACGCGTTCAATCCGCGGAGAGCCTTCGACTGTGGCAGGTGCGAACGCGCCTGCCTGAATGGTCAGCACAATGCGCGGAGTGTTCGGTGTGATGATCCGGCGCATCTTCGAATTGAAACAAGGCACTTCGAATCTGCCTTCTGTCGAAGCGACAACTTCGCTGATCAGCGCCGCCTTCAGCGACGACGCAATACGCGGCGCCATGTCCCAGCCGTACACCGTGTGTGAGAACACGATCGCATCCGGTTGCTCTCTCTCCGCCGCAGCAAGGATGATGCGCTTGTGAGCGTCGGGATTGTATTCGCCGACTCGCTCGGCGTCGGCCAGATACACAGTGGCGTTGCATTTCGGAACCGAAACATCGGCGGCGATCGTCACGACCGCGCGTTCCGCGTTAAGCCGGTCGGCGAATCCCAACAACTCATACGCCCCATCGAGCAGCCTGCCCTGACGATATTCACACACGAGCAACAGCTTCATGCACACCCTCCGCTGAATATTTTTTTCCCGTCAGTGTCCTTGAATGATCGTGAGACTCAATCTCTCTGCCCGACCGCGTTTATAACTTCAAACTTTTTAATTGTATTCCTGAACGGGCGTTTGAGATGTTCCAGTGTGTATTTTATCGGAACGATTTTTCTTTCAACATGACGGCGACTCTGTCCGCCAGTTCAGAGACTTCGCCCTCGAGCACGACAGCATGATTCTTTTTTTCAGGATGATAAATTTTTTCAACGGAAAGCAACGGATCTTCATTCAACAGTTCCGAGACCGGTATGCTCTTGATCTCCTTCTGCCGCGCTTTCATGATATTGGGAAGCGTCGGATAGCGCGGACGGTTCAATCCGAGCTGGCATGTGACCACGGCGGGAAGCCCAAACTTCACGATCATCTTCACGCCTCCTTCGAGTTCGCGCGCAGCGGTCACATCGCCTCCCTCCAACACGAATTCGACCACGGTGGTGACGCAGGGGATGCCGAGCCGTTCGGCCGTGAACACACCGACCTGAGCCGAGCCGCGGTCCTGCGATTGCATGCCGGTAAAAATGAGATCGAACTGCTTATCGATCGCGAAGGCGGCAATGATGGACGCGATCTGCCAGGGATCCTTCCGTGCGCTCGCATCATCACTCACATGCACGCCCCGGTCTCCGCCCATCGCAAGCGCCTTCTTCACCGTCTCGGTCACACGCTGCGGACCGATTGAAAGAATCGTGATGTCGGTATCGCCCTCGCGCTGTTCCTTGATCCTGACAGCCTGCTCGACGGCGTATTCGTCGTACTCGTTCATGCGAAAGGCGATCTCCCTTTCATCGATCCATGTTCCTGCGGCATCGATTTTAAAAGCAGACTCCATATCCGCCACCTGCTTCACGCACACGAGAATCTTCATCACGCCCGCTCCATTCGCATTCAACGATGTTATCCGCAATTGTTACAAGACACACTCCGCAACGCTTTCGACCTGAAGGAATGAATTGCTTATAGGACGCACTCCGCAACACTTTCGACCGGAATGAATGTGTTGTGTTCGGGATCGAACTGAATTTTGGACATCGCCATCTCGGGATCGTGCACGTAACACAGCCATGCATGATCTTCGGCGATCGATGTGAGAAGCCCGTTCTTCTCGCTGATCAGAAGTTCGGGATACCGATCGTACCCCATCGTGATCGGCAGATGCACCCATGCCCGTCCCGGCACCAGATCAGAGGCGAAGACGGCGCGCTGCTGATCCCAACGCAGATCGGGACACAACAATCCCGGCGTATGGCCGTCGCTGCGTATGAAACGCACATCAAGCTCGTCGAATCCGAGGCGCGCTTCAACACCGAGCCTGACCAGGCGTCCGCTTTCTTCAAGCAGCTCGTTGAGCGGGGTGATGAATGAGGCCCGGTCGCGCACATGCGGGTGCACTGCGCGTTCCCATGCCGCATCGCTCACGTAATAGCGCGCATGCGGAAACAGCAATTCGGGCGGCCGGCCTTCCTCCCACGCGCTTAAGAGTCCTCCTGCATGGTCGAAGTGCAGATGCGAGATGATGACATCAGTCACGTCCGTATGCGCGTATCCGCGTTCATCGAGCGATGTCAACAGCCGCTGCCAATGTCCCTCCACTTTGTATCGCTCTCTGAACTTCGGCTCCATATACGCGCCGATGCCCGCGTCGAACAGGACGACTGCATGCGATGTGACCGCGAGAAATGCGCGAGTGGCAAGAGAGATCTGATTGCGGTCATCAGCCGGGAGCCATTTCTCCCACACTTGTTTGGGAGCATTGCCGAACATCGCGCCTCCGTCAAGCCTGTATGCATTGCTGAGTACGCTGTAGAGCTTCATCGTCTGTTTCCCCTGTAATATTTTTCTTCCCGGGATTCCCGGGTACCGTGATGTTGACGATTAATGATCGGCCGCATGGACCGGCAATTCTGATGGTCATACTGAATAATCGGACGCTGGCGGCATAGTATACACTCGCGAGCGTGATCGGCGAATTACGAACGCGCAATCCGTTCGTCGATCAGCTCCACGATGTCGCGCGCCTTCATCTGTCCCTCCAGGCCGCACATCTTGATGCCATCTTCGAACATCGTCATGCAGAACGGGCAGGCGGAAACGAGGAGCGGCGCGCCGGTCGACTGCGCCATCTTCACACGCTCGACGTTGATGCGGCGGCCGATCCGTTCCTCGGCCAGCACGCGCCCTCCGCCTGCGCCGCAGCAGAAACTCTCGTACCCTGATTTCCGCATTTCAATCACGCGTCCCCCGGCAGCCCGAAGCAGCGCGCGAGGTTCGTCAATGATGTCGCGGTAACGGCTCAGATAGCATGCATCATGAAACGTAAATTCAAATTCACCGGGATGCAGTGTGAGCCTGCCCTCGCGCACGAGCCGCTCGATGAACACTGAAGCGTGCTCGATCTCAATTTCAAATCCAAGATCGCGATAATCGACGCCGAGCGTGTTGAAGCAATGCGGACATGTCGCAACGATACGCTTCACACCGGCTTCACGAATCCGCCTGATATTCTCCGTTGCCACCACCTGATAGAGATATTCATTTCCCAACTTGCGAAGCGGCTCGCCGCAGCATTGTTCCATCCTGCCGAGGATGCCCATCTGGATGCCTGCAGCGCTGCACACGCTAACGAACTTTCGCGCGATCTCCTGATTTCTGCGATCGAACGAGGCGAAGCATCCGACGAAGTACAGAATGTCGGCCGTGCCGCCTTCATCGAGTCTCGCGACGGGAAGTCCCGCCGCCCAGTCTGCGCGCGTGGCAAACGGCATACCGAACGGATTGTAATTCAGTTCGAGACTGCGGACCGCCGTTTCAACTTCAGGTCCCGGGAATTCTCCGCGCATCAGCACAAGATGGCGGCGCATCTCGAGGATCTTGTTGACGTGTTCGATGTCGGCCGGACAGATTTCCTGACAGGCTCTGCATGTGGTGCATGCCCACAACACATCGGGTGTGACAACGGCAATGAGATC
>DATGXR010000425.1:0-4679 GCA_035298825.1 Bacteroidota bacterium | reverse complement strand
GAAGACAAGGGGGCACAACAGTCCATGAGAAAATCATTAGCGTATCTCTTCATCCTCTCCTCGATCTGCGCGCGCGCGTACGCGCAGGAATTCGAGTCCTCATTGCGCGAGTACGATCTGATTGGTTTCCGTTCACTCGGCGCCGGCGCGGCGGTGAATCTGTTCGAACCGCGATCTGATAATGCGCTGCCGGATTCGATGGCGATCAAATTTTCATCGCCCACGTTCTTCCTCGAATACAGGCAGATGAATATTCGGTTGGCGGTGGCATATAATCATTATTCGCTCAGGGATGCTGGAAAATCATCCTATGCAATCTATGCCGACGGATCGACCGATGTGCCCGTGGCAGTCAAGCGCTCAGGCGGATTGTTCCTCCCAATTTTTCTCGCCACCAATTACGTGCGCGCCGAAGGCCTGGGCAACTCGTCAGGCATCTTCGATGTGGGAAGCATCGGCATTGGCACGGGATTGAAATATCGTTTTCTCTCGGAGCGATTCGGTTTGCAGATTTCGGGCGGCGCACTGATCCACTATGCCACAGTCGGATTCAGCATCGAGAACGGCACCTCCACCGCCTGGCGAGGCGAGGTGCAATTTCTCCTTCCCGAACTATTGTGGAACGGAGTGACGATCGGCTATCGCATCGATGAGCAGCAATGGCGCATGTCCGAGGCCAAGTACAACTACAAGCGTCTGCAGCATGGCGCGTTCGTTGGACTTTTATTTTAAGTATGGCAACGCCGGATGATGCCGGCGGGCAGAAAAACAGCGGATGAAAATATTTTTTTACATAGCTCTCACCGCTGTGCTGCTGTCATACGCCGCCGCTCAGGATCGAACGCTGCCCGGCGTTTCCGCGACCGAGCGGGTGCGACTCCGCGGTCCCGCCTCCGATACAGCCGTTGTGCTGGGGCATGCGTTCGTCTATCCGCGCTATGTCCAGCTCGCTTTCGATTCGCTCTTCACGCATCCGCTTCCGCCCGAGTCGTATTCGTTCGACACCGCTCGGGTGAGCGTGAGGCTGTCTGCCACGAAACTGCTTCCTCCGTCAGTCGATTCAACAGTCGTCTATATCCGTTATCGCTATGTGCCGGTGCTCTTTAAACCGCTGTACAGTCAGAGAACGCTCGCCTTCAAAAAGGATTCCGCTTCGGCGCGGGCAGAGCGCATTATGACGCAGAAGACAGCGAGTATGTTCGGTGATTTCTTCGGACCTGAACTGCAGAAAAGCGGCAGCATCGTACGCGGGTTCACCGTCGGAACAAATCGCGATCTCACGCTTAATTCCGGATTGCGCCTGCAATTCTCCGGAAAACTCTCGAGCGATATCGACATTACTGCCGCGCTCACCGACGAGAACACACCCATCCAGCCCCAGGGCAATACGCAGACGCTGCAGGAGTTCGACAACATCTTCGTAGAGATCAAGAGCCGACAGTATGGCGCAACGCTCGGCGATTTTTATTTCAACAGCGAAAAAAGCGAGTTCGGCACAATCTCGCGCAAGCTGCAGGGGGCGAAGGGGACGGCCTCGGCGGAATTCGGTTCACTCAAGGCCGAAGCGACTGTAGTCGGCGCGTCGACGAAGGGCAAGTATCACACGAATCAGTTCAACGGGATCGAAGGCGTGCAGGGACCGTACCGGCTCACGGGCAAGAACAACGAGCGCAATCTCATCGTAATCGCCGGAACGGAGCGCGTCTATTGCAATGGCGATCTCATGACGCGCGGCGAAGCGAACGATTACACGATCGAATACGGAAGCGGCGAGATCGTCTTCTCGGCGCGCAGACTCATTACCTCGGATACACGGATCACGGTTGACTTCGAATATTCGGACCGGCAATTTACGCGGAACTTCTTCGGTATCACTTCATCAGTTTCGTTATCCGATGCGGCGCAGATCAGAACGAGCTATTACCGCGAGGGTGACGATCCGGAAGCGCCGATCGACATTTCACTGACCGATGCCGATAAAAATCTTCTTGCCGCAAGCGGAAGAAATACCGCGACGAGGCCCGGCGTCGTTTTCGTGGGCGCCGATTCGGTCACGGGCATCGGCAAGGGACAGTATGCGGCGGTCGACACATCAATCGACGGGGTGTCATCGCGCATCTACAGATATCAGCCCGCGACTACTGAGGCGTTGTACAACATCGCTTTTTCGTATGTGGGCGCCGGAACGGGAAGTTATACGCGTGAGCGTTTCGGCGAATATACATTCGTTGGCCCGCGTGCAGGAACTTACGATCCGGTGATTATCCTTCCTTCGCCGCAGCTGCACCAGTTATTCGATCTTTCTGCCATGGTGAAACCGATGTCCGCACTCGAAGTGTCGGCGGAGGCTGCGCATTCGAATTTGGATGTCAACCGGTTTTCATCGCTCGACGATTCGCGCAACGGCGGGAACGCCTTCAAGGCGCTCATTCGTTATGCGCCGAGGGATATTGTCATCGCCGGACTCTCCATGGGATCTGTTGATTTTTCATTTCAGGAGAGATACATCGACCGTGATTTCGTGTCGATCGACAGGATCAACGAAATCGAGTATGCCCGCAAATGGAACATCGACAGCCTCGCCGTTACGAGCGGACAGGCTGAGGAGACGCGCCAGGCCTCGATCACATTCGAGCCGAGAAAAGCGATGACGTTCGGAGGAACGTACGGCACATACGATCGGGGATCGGTTTTTTCTTCGACGCGATGGTCCGGATTCGGCCGCGCGATGGAAGGGAAGCGGACGCTGTTCGATTACGTCGCCGAATATATTGCGAGCGACGATCGGCCCATTTCGCTGACGAGCCGATGGTTCAGACAGAAAGGGAACGCCGAGTACACGGTGGGCAAATTCATTCCGAGCATCCGATTCGAAAACGAGGAAAAAAAAGATCGCGTTGCGCTCAATGACTCTGTCACGGCGACGAGCTTTTCATTTCTCGAATACGCGCCGAAGCTTGCGATGCCGGAGTGGAACGGCTTGCTGCTATCGGGGGAGATGGCATGGCGATCCGAAAACGCTCCGATTGGAGGACGGCTTGAGCGCCAGTCGAACGCGTTCACACAAACGTACGAGGCCGCATACAAATACGGAGCCTCGCTGAAAGCATCGGCGAATGTGATCTTCAGGACGAAGGAATACGAGCGCGCGTTTCAGGAATTCTTTTCGAACCAGAAGTCCGTCCTTGTTCGGCTGCAGTCGAGGTATATGCCGTTCAACGGCGGCCTCGATGCCGATGTTTTTTATGAAGCCTCGACCGAACGGACGGCAAAGCTCGAGAAGATCTTCTACAAGGTGCGCAAGGGCGAGGGCCAGTACGTGTGGACCGACGGCAACAAGAACGGCGTGGTAGATTTGAACGACGAACGAGATTTTACGCTGAACCGGTACGACGGCGAATATATCCTGCTCACATTGTCGGGCGATTCGTTCTATCCGATCATCAATCTGAAAACATCATCGCGCCTCCGGATCACGCCGCAAAAATTTTTCAAGCAACCTTCTTCGCTCCGGGATGAGATTCTCTCGGCGCTATCAGCGGAAACGTACTTCCGGATTGAAGAAAAGAGCACCGAACAGACGATCAGTAAAGTGTATTTTCTGACGCCGTCTTCGCTGCTCAATCCGGCCACGACGCTCCTTGGATCCCAACAGTTCCAGCAGGACCTGTTCGTGTTCGAGAATCAGCCGGACCTGAATCTGCGCCTGCGCTACGCGCAGAGGAAATCGCTCGGACAGTACAGCACGGGCATGGAGAACGCGTACAATCGCGAGCGATCAGCGCGTCTCCGCTTCATGCTTGCGGAACAGCTCTCGGGCCAGGCCGATTTTTACAATCGCGAGGATGATGCGGTTTCGGCGGTCGTTACAAACCGCTCAAGAACGATTGCGACGAACGGCGGAGCGATCGACTGGTCGTACCGTCCCGAACAGAACCTCGAGCTCGGACTGAAATTTGAGACCTCGGCATCGGAAGATGTGCTTCCGAAGCAGCCGGTGGACGCCGCGTTTAACTCACAGTCTGTGCGGACAACCGTCTCGTTTCAGGGAAAGGGGCAGGCGCGTGTTGAGTTGGCGCGTGAAGAGATCATCCTGCAGAATGCGGCGGCCGATTATGCGTTGCCGTACGAGCTCACGTCAGGCAGGGATCCCGGCAAAACATATCTCTGGAATGCGTCGGTTGAATACAAACTCGGAAAGAATATGCAGCTCTCCGGTCAATACAATGGCCGCACGGTCAATGCCCGTCCGCCGATACACGCAGGCAAGTTGGAAGTGCGCGCATATTTCTAATTGCATGAAGAAAATTCTCAGTCGCTTTCGGAGGGAGAGTTCACTTGAACAAAAATGCGTTTACTGCGATTCACACCCATGATATCCTTCATCCAACGGACAATAACGTGCATGCATTAGTGAGCGCGCGCTCGGGAGTGAGTCCGATCGTGCCCAACTGCAAACGATGAATGCGATTGAGTCTTTCGTCCAATAAAGATATTGACAAAGGCGTGAAGAATCCGTATCTTTATACACTGTATCGGTTGTACCATCACGCCATCATGGCGGAATTGGTAGACGCGCTGGACTCAAAATCCAGTTCCCTTTAAAGGAGTGTCGGTTCGAGTCCGACTGATGGTACAACAACGGCGCCGTACCCAAGTGGTAAGGGAGAGGTCTGCAA
>DATGXR010000424.1:0-8116 GCA_035298825.1 Bacteroidota bacterium | reverse complement strand
CGAGTGCAGGAACGTCGAACCGATGCGGAAGTCTTTCGCGGCGAATCGGACGTCGATCTTCATCGGACTCGTTTGTGTGAAGAGACTGTCGCGCTTCATATGCGAAAGCGAATATTTCAGGATGAGATCGCGCGCGGCGATGGCGCTGTCGGCCTGGGCGTACGTGCCTTTTGCAACGGTGATCTTCCCTTCGGCAGAGAGCGTATCGGCGTCGCCTGCGATCGATCCGTCCATTGTTCCCTGTACGCTCATCGGCGTGGTGCGGAATAAAATTACAAGAGGCTTCAGATCCTTGATCACGGCCGAGTATTCGATCGAGAACGGCTCGTGATGAGTGTCCGATGCGGCTGTGCGCGATGTCGTCGGGGATTCGATCTTGAGTGAATCACCGTAGGCGTATCCGAAGAGACGCCGCTGTTCGTTGTACGCCTTCTCGATTCCGAGCGCATGCGCTTTCACCGCGGCCGCAACGGCGCTGAGCGTGAAGCGGCCCTTGATGAACACATCGGCGACAGGCGACGAGACTTCGAGCGATTTGCCGTCATCGAACTGGCGAGTTTCGAGTGTCACATTCGAGCTGTCGAACAGATAAGCGCCAAAGGCGGAGTTCGTGAAATCGATTCCGATGTGCGCGTTGGCTTCAAGGAACGAGAAGCGATCGGCTTCAGCCGTGAAGCGGAACGAGATGGCCGATGAGTAGTACGGATCCTTGAACACGGACGCAAGATCGACGGCGCGCGCCGTGCCGGTGACCTTATAGGCCGGATCGCCGGGATTCGTAAAATCGAGCGCGCCTTCGGCGTTCATGATTCCGCGGGGCGACGTGATCGTCCAGTCGCCGTTGATCACGCGATCGGCCGCGGCGAATGAACCGCTGAAACGAGAAACCGGAATATCGCGCACGACGGACGAATCGGCCGTCACGGTCAGTTTGGTCTTCAGTTCGGCAATCGACGAGCCTTCGCCTTCGATACGCGCCGAAAAATTCAGCCGCGAGCGAAGGTCCTCGGCGCCTGTGACGACTTTCAGATCGACGCCGCGTCCGGTGACAGAGGCGGCATACGTCATCACATCACCCGTGAGATTCATCGCGCCGTCGACGGCGATTGTGCCCCGTTCGGTTTGCAGCGTGCCGGCTGCCTTAAATTCAAGCGGCTTGCCACGGAACGTGCAGTCGAGCACAGACATGCCGGCATCCGAATAATCGGGGATCGAGAAATACGGCATGAGCGCGACGACATCCGAGGGCATGATCATGCTTTTCTGCGATTCGGCGTTGATAAACAGATCGCGCGGCCGATGAAGATTCGAGAGCGTCCCCTTCAAGTGAAGCACGGAACGGTTGAACGAGCAGTCGAGCCTCGAGATGTCGATCGAACTAAACTTCCCCTTCGCGTGCGCGTCGAGATAGACGGTGCCCTCGAGAAAACTCAGGGCGGGAAGAAACGTCTGGATATCGCGCGAGGCGATCGTGGACGATTGGATGCGGGCCTCGACCGGAATGTGCTCGAGCTCGCGCATCGAGCCGATGTCGAACACGTCGATGCCGGAGGCGTTGGCGTTCAGTTCAATGTGCGAATACGGCGTCTGGAGCATGAACGAAGACACCGTCGCCTGCACGGGCGTGTGCGTGATCTGCGCCGAGAAGCGATCGAGACGAAACTGCTCGCGCGGAGATTCGAATGAAATGTTATGCACGGTCACGAACTGATCGCGCTCTGAATACGTTCCGCTCAGATCGATGTTGACAGAACGGAGATCGAGGTTGGCGTAGTCGAGTGTGCGCCGCGACAGAGAATCGGAGACGGATCGTTCGGCCAATCGGACCGAATCGATCATGCGAAAGCGCGCGTTGCGCACCACAAAATGTTTCGCGATCACCATCCAGGCCGAAGGCGTCGAGTCGGGCGCCGATCGTTTCTTCACGAGCCGGTTCACGTTCCAGGTGCTGTCTGAAAACCGCACGAGTGTGATCGTCGGATTCTCTAGCTCGAGCGACACGATATTGACTTTCTTGTCGTACAGCGGCAGCGGATCGTACCGGATCGAGATCGAGCCGGATTCGACGAACGGGGTGTTGTTCACGTACAGCGCCACCGAATCGATCTGGAAACCGGTGATGATATTGCCGTGGATGTCGCCGATATATGCCGTCGCCGAGAGCGAATTGTCGACGATCTTATAGAGCGATGCCTTGAGCAGGTCCTTGAATGTCTGCGTCTGCGTGAAAACCGCAACGCCGAAGACAAGGACGATAAGCATGACCGAGGCATAGAGCAATATTTTAGCGAAAGTTCGCAGCGCGCGCCTTTACTTGAAACGTTCTTTGACGATTTCGATGATATTGGTTGTCGACCGGTTGGGAACGAATGCAATCGTGCGCACTTCGCCGCCGGCTTGTTCGACAACGTCCTTGCCGACAATCGCGTCGATCGCCCAGTCGGCGCCCTTGACGAGCACATCGGGGACGAGCGCCGAAATAATCTTGATCGGCGTATCCTCCTCGAACAAACACACGGCGTCGACGCATCCAAGCTGCGAGATAATATAGGCGCGGTCTGACTCTGGCACCACCGGACGCAGCGGCCCCTTGATTCTCCGGACTGACGCGTCGGAATTCATGCCGACGATGAGGATGCTGCCGAGTTGTTTCGAGGCGTTCAAATATTCAACATGCCCGCGGTGAAGGATATCGAAGACACCGTTCGTGAAAACAACGGTCTGATGTTCCTCTTTCCACAGCCGGCGCTGCGTCTGTAATGTGTCGAGTGTGTAGACTGAACCCATACGATCGGCTTTCTCATCTTCAATAGTGAAATGCAGCAAGTTGGATGATCACATCTTTCCATCGGTAAGCATTTTTGTTTTCAGGACTGCCGCTTCGATCGGCACGATGCCCACTTCGCCGCAGACGATGCCTCCGGCAAAATTGGCGATCACGGCGGCTTCCTTCACCGTTGCTCCGGAGGCAAGCAGCATTGTCAGCGTGGCAATGACCGTGTCGCCGGCGCCCGACACATCGGCAATCTTTCGGGCGACAGTCGGAAAATGCGTAATGTCGCCGCAGCGCTCGAACAAACTCATGCCTTTTTCGCTTCGCGTGAGCAGGATGTTCTCCGCGTGGAGTTTTTCAAGCAGCAGCTTCCCTGCCTCGATCACGTCCTCTTCCGTTCTGAACTTGTCGCCGATCGCCTCTTCGGCCTCCTTCTTATTCGGCTTGAAGAGCGTCACGTTCTTGTATTCGAAGAAGTTGTTGAACTTCGGGTCGATCGTCACGATCTTCTTTTTCCCGTTGGCAAGCGCGATCACATTGCGGATCAGATCTTTCACGACGACGCCCTTATTGTAATCCTCGATGATGATCGCATCGATCGCATCGATATGCTCGGTGAGCACATCCATGATCTTTTGCTGCACTTCCGAGTCGATGTCGCGCTTTGTCTCGCTGTCAACACGGACTACATGCTGGTCCTGCGCGATGACGCGCGTTTTGATCGTGGTCGGCCGTGTCGGGTCGGTGATGATGCCGTATGACGGGCAGTCCATTTGTTCCAGCAGCTCGCGGAATTCGTGTCCATGGAGGTTGTTGCCCACCACGCCGACAAGGATCGGGGTGCCGCCAAGCGTCTTAATATTGTTGGCCACATTTGCCGCGCCGCCCAGGCGGCTTGTTTCGTTATCGATCTCCACGACGGGAACGGGGGCCTCGGGCGAGATGCGCGTGACAGATCCCCACAGATACCGATCGATCATGACATCGCCGATAACGGCGATCCGTTTATTCTTGAAATGGGCAAAAAGCTCGTTGATGCGCGCTGACGAGAATTGTTTCATGTGTCGGGTCCGGATGGTCTGGAATCGGGCGTTTAATACAGCAAACGGGAAAGGACATATTTCCTCAATAAAAAATATACCCAAATAGACGCCGATAATCAACTTCACGGACAGTATCGGCACATGGGTAATCCGATGCGGGGCGGAGTGTGCCGTCAGGTCAGCCGTTATTTTTGGAGGATCATCCGCTGTGATGCCGCATGCGCACCGGATGAGATACGACAGAGATAAACGCCGCTTGGAAGCTTTTCGCCCGAAAACCGGACATCATATGTTCCGGCGTCCAGGTCCTTATCGACAAGCGTCGCCACGTTGCGGCCAAGAAGATCGTACACTTTCACAAGCGTGTATCCGCGCGCGCTGAGGTGGAAGCGGATGCGCGTTGAAGGGTTGAACGGATTCGGATAATTTGGGCGGAGCGCAAACTCCCCGGTTGGAACGATTGCAGCTTCGGCAACAACGGTCACATGCACCGTTACAAACGACGGCGCGCTCTCGTTATGCAGCTTGTCGATCGAGGTCACGGCATAGATGTATGCGAGCTGATCTTTTGCCGTACTATCGCGATACGATGTCGTATCGTTCGGTGTAATCGACAGAATCGCCCTGGCGTCGTTCAGGTTCACCGAATCCGCCGACGGAAATCGATAGATGACGAAATAGCGCGCCGTATCGTGATCCGATGCCCGTGCCGGCTTTTGCCACTGCAGAAGCACATTGCCGGGTTTCCAGGCGATCGCCTTCACATTGACCGGAGGAAGGGGCGGAATGGAATCTTTCCACGGCATCGTGGGAATGAGCGCGCGCACGGCGTACGTGTTGTTTTTCAGCGAATCGGCGATGCCCTTCGGATTATCGACCACGCCCTGCTTCGCGCGGAACAGGACGCTGCCGCTCGGATTGAGCATCGTGCGGTTCAGCGCGATTTGGTTCTGCAGTTCAGAGGCGGACCAATTGGACGATGGCAGCATCTTATATGCGGCTTGTCCCGGATACAAATGCCGGCCGTTCATCTGCGTGCTCCACCATGGCATGAGTTTCGAATAATCCTGCGCGCCGCCGATCATCCAATAGATCTGCGGCGTGAGGTAATCGAGATATTTCTGCTGCATCCAGTACGGCGCGTCGCAGTAGAGTTCGCTGTATGCCGATGTGCCAGAGATGCCGGATGGAACGCCGCTTTTCCAGATGCCAAAGGGTGAGATGCCGAACTTCACCCAGGGTTTCACTGCGGCAATGCTATCGGCAACCATTTTGATCAATCGGTTGACATTGTTGCGCCGCCAGTCGGCGCGCGCGAGGCCGGATGCATTGTATGCCGCAAACGAGGCATCATCCTGAGTGGTGACGTTATTCGGAGAGTAGGGATAAAAATAATCGTCCCAGTGTATCCCGTCCACCTGATACCGGCGGATGACATCGACGATTACATTGGCGATATGCGCGCGCACCGCAGGAAGACCGGGATCGAGCATCTTCATCGTCCCCATCTTCAGGATCCATTCAGGATGCCGCTTCGTGACATGAGTGGAGGCAGTGGGATAGAGTCCCGCAACACGCTCGGCACGGTACGGATTGAACCATGCATGAAGTTCCATGCCCCGCTTATGCGCCTCGTCGACGGCGAATGCGAGCGGATCGAATCCGTCTCCGGGACCCGTCCCCTGCACGCCGCTGATCCAGTACGACCATGGTTCAAGAGACGACTTATAGAGCGCGTCGCATTCGGGACGAATCTGGAAAATGACCGCATTCATGCCGACACCCTGCAGCTGATCGAACAACGATGTGATCTGCTGTTTGAGTGAGGAAACGGACGCGCCCGTGGCGGTCGGGAAATCAAGATTGGTGACACTGGCGACCCAGGCGGCGCGGAATTCGCGCTTCGGCGAAGGCGTCTGCGCCAAGCCGGAAATCGAACTAAGAACGAGGGAGACAACGAGTATCAGTTTTTTCATCTATGCTCAGAATTTCATATCAAAAAGAAAAAAGTATGCGAGGCGCGAAGAGGCGGTCCGCACATACTTCCCTATTATCATGATCGGGAGAAATCGCACTTTCTTTATGATGGAATGAAATAGAATACGAGCGCAAAGATGATATACACGGATAAGAGCTGCACGCCTTCAAGCCAGTTCGACTCCCCGTCGCTCGAGATCTGTTCCATGATGAGCACCGCGAGTCCGACTGCCACAACCTCGATCGGAGTGAAGACAAGATTCATGGGCCGGGGGCCGATCGCATAGCTCGCAAAGACAATGGCCGGCGCCACAAACAGCGCGATCTGTATGCTCGAGCCGATGGCGATACCGAAGCTCAGATCCATTTTATTTTTCCGCGCCGTGAGGACGGCCGTGCTGTGTTCGGCCGCGTTGCCGATCACGGCCACGACGATCACGCCGATAAAGACACTCGACATGCCGAAGCTTGCCGCCGCATGTTCGACCGACCCCACGAGCAGTTCGCTCATCCACGCCACCATCACCGTCGAACCGGCGAGCGTCAACAGCGCGCGTTTCAGGCTCCAGCCCTGAGGTTTCTCCCGGTCTTCAGCGCCAACGCCCTCGCCGGCAAAAAGCTGTTTATGCGTGACGAGCGAGAACAGGAGGCTCGCGCCGTAAGTGAGAATGAGCACGATCGATATTTCAAGGCTCAGACCGCCTTCCCTCTTCACCGCATCTGGCTGCGCGCCGCTCATATAATGAAAGAGCGCCGGCACGATGAGTCCGATTGCCGCAAGCGTGAGCATCGTCGCCTGAGCGCGCGCCGCGGTCGGATTGAAATTCTGCGCGCGATATTTAATTCCGCCCGCGAAGAACGACGCTCCCATCACAAGCAGGATATTGCCGATGATCGAACCGGTGAGCGATGCCTTGACCACATCGTGCAGTCCGAGTCTGAGCGCCATGAGGGCGATGATGAGCTCGGCCGCATTGCCGAATGTCGCATTGAGCAATCCGCCTATGCCCTGACTCGTGTGTTCGGCCACATGTTCCGTCGCCTCGCCGAGCATGCCCGCCAGGGGCAGGATCGCGAGCGCCGCAAGCACAAAGAGCGGCGTCTGTAGTTCGGGAAATCCGTATGCGACGACTGCGGCTGCCGGAACGCAGACAAGCAGCCATGAGAGGCGCGGAGTGAGTTTGGTTGTCTTCATCGTGAGAGGGAGCCCCGTATATTCAGACGCATCTCGGCTGATGCGAATCGTGTTTTTCCGTTATCTCACGCGCTTGACAACGACGATCGTCTTATCGTCGGAATATTTTCCGCGCGTGTTGAATGTGAGCACATCCTGAATGAGGAGACTCGTGATCTCCTTGGCAGTGCGTTTCTTCAGTTCTTTCAACCGCTCGCCGAGACGTTCTTCGGAGAACTGATTGCCCGACGGATCCATCGCCTCCGAAACGCCGTCGGTATAGATGAGCAGGATGTCGCCTTTGGCGATCATCACGCCCTCGCTTCGATAGTATTGATCGGGGAACGGACCGAGGATGTTGCCCGTGGCTTCAAGCAACTCGATTGTCTCCGTCGCGGCGCGGAAGAGCATCGGCAGGCAATGTCCCGCGTTGACGTACGTGCACAATCCCTGCTTATCCTTTGCGAGCTCGCAATAAAACAGCGTGATGAAGCGGTCGTCGCTGAAAGCGTGATGGACGAGATTGTTCAGCTTGCGTATGAGCGAGCTGATCTTCGTCTGATATCCGGCGCCCATCTTGAGCGCGCCCGACACGTACAGGGCCTGGACTGCGGCCGAGATGCCCTTGCTTGCCGCGTCGCCCACGGCGATGCCCAGCCGGTCGTCTTCGTCGTCACGAATGTAATCGAAAAAATCACCGCCCACGATGCGATCCGCCATCGAGATGCCGAAGATTTCATAATTATGAAATTTCACCTCGTGCGCAGGAAGGATCGAGCGCTGGATCTCGCGCGCCTTATCAAGGTCCTTGGTGAGCGCTGCCTGTTTGCGTTCGATATGACGGTCGCGGAGCATATGCGTGACAGTCATCCCTATGATATTGAGCGTTGGGGCAGCCGCATCGTGATTCAGGAGCGTGTTGAACGAGAGCACGTACTGGTAGAGCTCGAAGCCGTCGACCTTCACGAGATCGCCGACGCCGGTGGCCGAATATTTTTGAATCCCTTTGGAACGCAGATAAGAGTTCGTTTCCTTGGCGACGATCGTGCGGTGCTTCGAAAGATCCTTGAACATCCGGTACTCGCTCACTTTGACGGTGAAGCCGGGCTCGATCTTTTCGACCGATCCCATTTGCGCGATGAGCCTGTA
>DATGXR010000423.1:0-1614 GCA_035298825.1 Bacteroidota bacterium | reverse complement strand
GGAAGAAGCACTCCCGCATTGCATGAACGAAGGAGTCCCGCAACCTCCTCGTTGTCATCCCCGAACGCGATGACAGGCTTGCCCGCCCTGAGGTATTCGAACAGCTTTCCGGGCACGTGGCGCTTTTCGGTTGCGCAGACGAAAAGAAAATCCGCACCGCACATCTCTTCGATCATCCGATCGAATGGCAGGAAGCCTTTATATTCGGCGTACGGACTGAGTCCCTGCTCCTCGATCGTCCGCCTGATGCCGGGACTCACCGTTCCCACGAATCGTATCGTGATGGGCCGTCCCGCGTCGATCTCACGTCTCACATTCTTCCACAAGCCGGGCGGATTCTGAAAATCGAAAATATTTCCCGCATGCAACAGCACGCGCGAGGCGCGTGGCACATCTGTCGCGGACGAATTCTGCGCCGCGATTTGATGCTCGACTGTTACAGGCGATTCCTCACGCGCAGGCTGAGATGCCTGCCGCTCGGATGTTGAGGGGAACGCGTTGCCGCTGCTTTCCGCGCATCGGCCGATACGCGAAAAACTCTCCTCGTTATATCCCCAATACAGCACAGACGATGTTCCGGCGATGCCCGGATATTTTTTCACATACTCTTCACGCGCGCCCTGCGTGACAAACACGACATGTGCCGCATGCTCAAGCACGCTGCGTTCGAAATAATTGTCCAGGGCAAGCGTCGCGGCGCTTCGTTTGAATCCCCTGTAATAGGCGATATCAACCCAGGGATCGATAAGGATGGGAATATGAGGAATTGAAAAACGTTTGCTCAGATATTTGCCGATGAGATGTGCGGAATGCGGCGGCCCGTTCGAAACGATCGCGTCGATTTTCATCGAACGGATGAGGCGGACGCCCCCGCGCACTGCCGAAAAAAACCAGCCGATGCGCGCATCGGGAACGAAGAGGTTCATGCGTATCCAGACAGCGATCCTGTGCCGCAGTCCGGAGTTCGTCATGGAGATCGTTTCGGAGGCGACAAGCGGATCGCCCGGACTCTTACCGAGGAATTTTCTATAGAGCTGAAACGGATCGTTCGAGGCTGTCCGGACAACAGTGAGATCAGCCGCGATCTCGCCGAGCAGGCTCTCATCACGTTCTGAAAATGTGTCCTCGTCTACGGTGAGAACGGCGGGCTGCCAGCCCGACCGGGGCAGATGTTTGATCACCGCAAGAGGCCAGTGGAGCGAAGCCTTTCCCGATGGCGGCCAGAAATATGTGATGAACAGCACGTTCTTCATTATCCGAGCCGGCATTCGATGTGTTGAGCTTCGATGATCATGTCGCAGAGTTCGCGCACACAGCCTTCACCTCCTTTTCGTGTGGTGACGTAGTGAGCGATCTCTTTATTGCGCGTGCTTCCGTCGGCCGGTGTGACGGCAAGTCCGACCTTTGCCATGATTCCAAGGTCGTTGTAATCGTCGCCGATATACGCGACCTCGTCCCAGGTGAGCGAATACTTGGCGAGCATTTCTTCCATCGCTTCGATCTTCGTCAGCGTGCCCTGATACACGTCGGTGATGCGCAGTTTTTTGGCTCTGTTCGTGACAATGGTAGTGTTCTCGCTCGTGATGATCGCAAGCCTGAAACCGGCGTTGCGCA
>DATGXR010000422.1:0-2377 GCA_035298825.1 Bacteroidota bacterium | reverse complement strand
TTTCACGAGCAGCGCGCCCACAAGCGGATTCGGACTCACGGCCCCGTACCCCTTCGCCGCAATGTCGAGACATTGCCGAATGTAGCGGACATCGTTGTCGCGCGCGGAGCCGCCTGCTGTCATTTGAATACGATCTCTTTCTGTCTGGCTGCCGACTTGTAGACCGCGTCCACGATTTTCATGCGGAGCACGGCTTCTTCTGAAGTCGAGATGATCGCGTGGTGTCCGCGCACGGCCCCAATAAAATGCTTCAGCTCGTTCTCGAACGAACGCTTCAGCATGCGCTGCGGCGCGTCCATCTTTTCCGGTGTGACATCGACGACGCCGCCATGCATCTCCTTGTGCATGCGAAGCGGATTGATCTTGCCGCTCCCCTGCTCGCCGTAGATGTTGCAGTAATGCAGCTCGTTCTCGATCATGAAGCTCCAGCTCACTTCGATCATGATTGTCGCGCCATTCTTCATGGACAAAAACACGGCCGACGAATCTTCGACGGCCGAATTCTTCAGCGAATAATTCACCGCATTCACGCGGCTGACCTGCGGATACCCGGTCATCCACAGCGCAAGATCGAGCATCACGATGCCGAGATCGATGAAGACGCCGCCGCCCGAAATCGATTTGGTGCGCAGCCATGCATGTTCCGGCAGCGGCTTCTTAAGCCAACCGGCTTTCACATAATACACTTTTCCGATCTCGTTGCTCTCGATGAAACTTCTCAGGAACATCGCATCGGGTCGGAACCGGTTGTTCATACCGACCATGAGATTGCGCTTCGTGCGCTTCACGGCGTCGGCGATGACGACCGCCTCGTCGTACTTGCGCGCAATCGGCTTCTCGACGAACACGTCGCATCCGGCCTCGAGCGCCGCCACAGCGAGTTCCTTATGGCTGTCTGTCGGCGTGCAGATATCGACGGCATCGAGCTGAATCTCTTTGAGCATTTTCTGGTAATCGGTGTAATAATGCCTGACCCCGTATTTGTCCGCGATGCCCCGCGCCCGGCCTTTCCCTGAATCACAGACGGCGACGATTTCCACATCCTGCATTGCGGACAGGATGGGAAGATGGTACACCTGAGCGATCCACCCCAGGCCGACGAGTCCGATGCGAACCTTGTCTTTTTTCTCGGTCATAATCGCTGTTGAATGGTTGTCTTGATGTGGCACGCCGCTTCTGTGGCGATGCCTCTCGCATCGAGACGGGTGAGTTGATAGAGTTCAGCCGGTGTGCCATGCTCCACGAACGCATCCTGAAGACCGTGGATCTTGACGCTCTTATTGACGATGCCAAGTTTCAGCAGCTCTTCGAGAATGCCGGCGCCGAATCCGCCTACGATCGAATTTTCCTCGACCGTCATGATCGCATCGTGCCGCGACGCAATGTCTTTCAGCAACTCGGCGTCGATCGGCTTGATAAACCGCATGTTGACGACCTCGGCATTGATCTCCTGTTGTTCGAGCAGCTCGGCCGCATCGAGCGCATGCTGCACCATCGATCCGACGGCGAGAATCGCGATATCTCCGCCCGTGCGAAGGATCTCGCCTCTTCCGATTTCAAGTCGTGTGAATCCGGTCTTCAGCGGGATGCCGAGCGAATTGCCGCGCGGGTAACGGATGGCGACGGGACCGTCGTTATACTCGACGGCCGTATACAGCATGTCGCGCAGTTCCTGTTCATCCTTCGGCGCCATTACGACCATTCCCGGGATGCAGCGCAAATAGGAAAGGTCGAGCATGCCATGGTGCGTCGGCCCGTCGGCGCCGACGAGTCCGGCGCGATCCATGACGAACACAGCGTGAAGATTCTGCAGCGCGACATCGTGTATGATCTGATCGTATCCCCGCTGCAGGAATGTCGAATAAATTGCGACGACGGGAATATAGTTCTCCGTCGCCATGCCGGCGGCGAATGTCACGGCATGCTGTTCGGCGATGCCCACATCGAAGAACCGCTCCGGCATTTCCTTCTGCAGGAAATCGAGTCCCGTTCCGTCGGGCATGGCGGCCGTGATGCCCACCACTTTCTGATTCATCTTGCAGATCTCGACGAGCGCCTGTCCGAAAATTTTCGTGTATGCGGGCGGCGCATTGCCTTTGGGAGATTTACCCGTCTCCTTGTCGAACGGCGAGACGCCGTGCAACTTTGCCGCATCGGCCTCGGCCGGCGCATAGCCCTTTCCCTTTTCAGTGATCACGTGGATCAGGATGGGGCCTGAGATTTCCTTCACATGATTGAAGATGTCGACGAGCTTCTTCACATTGTGCCCGTTGAACGGTCCGTAGTACCTGAACCCGAACGCTTCGAAGAGCATCCCGGGCGTGATGACGATGCGGAGTCCCTTCTCGACCTTGTGCGCCGCCGTGCGAAGCCTGTC
>DATGXR010000421.1:0-1536 GCA_035298825.1 Bacteroidota bacterium | reverse complement strand
AAAAATCATTTTCATCCTCGGCGCCCTCTCGGCGTTCGGCCCATTCTCCATCGACATGTACTTGCCGGGCTTTCCGGCAGTTGCACGCGATCTGGGCACCGATATCGAGCATGTGGCGCTCTCGCTCTCGAGCTATTTCGTCGGTATCTCGCTTGGCCAATTGATCTACGGTCCGCTCGTCGATCGGTTCGGGCGCAAGAAGCCGCTTCTGGTCGGTCTTGTCCTGTACGGTCTCTCGGCAGTCGGGTGCGCTTCGGCCGGTTCCATCGGCTGGCTCATCGCATTGCGTCTTTTCCAGGCGCTCGGCGCGTGCGCCGGACTTGTGGCAAGCCGTGCTGTCGTGCGCGACCTCTTTCCTGTCACCGAAATCGCGAAGGTCTTCTCGGCGCTTATGCTCGTGATGGGTGTGGCCCCCATCATCGCACCGTCGATCGGCGGCGCCATCACTGCCGCATTCGGCTGGCGATCGATCTTTATCTTCCTTGTGGGTTTCACCGCTGTCATGACTGTTGCAGTGGCGTACCTGTTCCCCGAGAGCAAGGAGGCGGATCCGACAGTGTCGTTCCATCCCTGGGCCATGCTGCGCGAATATGCCGCTATCGCACGTGATCACGAGTTTATCACGTACGGCGTGGCAGGAGGACTCTCGTCGGCGGGACTCTTCGCGTACATTTCAGCGGCCTCATTTGTCTTCATGGATCTCTTCGGCTTTACGCCCTTAGTCTTCGGTCAGTTCTTCGCGCTCAATGCCGCGGGACTCATCACCGGCAGTCAGCTCAACACACTTCTGCTTCGCAAGCGGACCGGGCCGCAGATCCTCCGCATGGTGTCGACCGTGCTTTTCCTTTCGACGGTCGCGCTTGTCGGGTCCAATCTCCTCTGGGGCGCGACGCCACTTGGCACCATTGCTCCGCTGTTTTTGTATCTGTTCATGCATGGGTTCATGAATCCGAACACGGCAGCGCTGGCACTTGCCCCGTTCACGCGCAATGCGGGCAGTGCATCGGCGCTGCTCGGGGCGGGGCAGATGCTCTTGAGCGCGGCGGTCTCGGCTCTGGTGAGCGCGCTCCATAACGGAACGGCAATGCCGATGGCGGGAATGATGCTTCTCTGTGCGGGCGGGAGCTGGATGCTGATCATGACGCACGAGCGGCGCATAGCAACTTCAATTCGGTAACCGAGTAGAGAATATTATAGAGATTACCCCAGCGGCTTGCAATGCGGGAAATCAATGATGTGCCGTTGGAGACGAGCTTCGACGTGTATGCACCGTTCATGCAAGAACAGTATGGAGATTCTGTCTTCCTTGAAAATACGTATAAAATTTATTATATTTATACGTATTGATATTGGAGACAAGCAATCATGATGACAAAGCTGACACTCAGCATCGATCGCGACATCATTGTCGCCGCAAAACACCATGCAAAATCCCGCAAGACAAGCCTCTCGAAACTCATTGGCAACTATCTGGAAAGCCTCGGCGGAGAATCACGATTGGAAGACGGAACCGTACGGTTATCGGTCCCGATCCGG
>DATGXR010000420.1:0-1695 GCA_035298825.1 Bacteroidota bacterium | reverse complement strand
GAAAAGAACGGATGGACCGGTGACGCGCACATCGAGATCGAGACCGGACTCTATGGATTCGACGGCATCACTGTGTATGAAAAATGGCTGAGGGACCACAGAGATGAGCAACAGCCGAACGGCGTGCTGCCCGCCATCATCCCGACAGGAGGATGGGGATATGAATGGGCTAACGGACCCGACTGGACGAGCTCGATCGCGATCATTCCGTGGAATCTCTATCTCTTCTACGGCGATACGAAGCCCTTATCTGACTGCTATGATAACATTAAACGCTACGTCGATCACATCGAGCAGATCAGTCCCTCCGGAATCACCACCTGGGGACTCGGCGACTGGGTGCCTGTGAAATCGGTGACACCCGTCGATTTGACATCGACATGCTATTACTATGCCGACGCGGTCATACTCGCGAAGGCGGCGCGGCTTCTTGGACACACAAAGGACGCTGAGCGCTACACCACACTTGCAGCGAAGATCAAACATGCATTCAATGATAAATATTTACACCGGGAGACTGGAATCTATGACACGGGAACTCAGACGGCGTTAAGCGCGCCCCTCTACTGGGGTCTCGTTCCCGAAGAACTGCGCGGGAAAGTCGCCGCTCGTCTTGCCGCTCGTGTGGAAGCCGATTCATTCCATCTCGATGTGGGACTGCTCGGACAAAAGACAATCCTCAACGCGTTGAGTGAAAACGGATATGCGGACGCGGCGTACAAGATCGCATCGCAGACGACATTTCCTTCGTGGGGATGGTGGATCGTCAACGGGGCAACGACTCTTTATGAAAACTGGAGAATCGATTCGAAGCAGGATATTTCCGTGAACCATATCATGTTCGGCGAGATCGGAGCATGGCTCTATAAGGGTCTCGCGGGGATCAAGCCGGACGCGTCACAACCGGGATTCAGGAACGTCATCCTGGCTCCCAATTTCGTAACCGGACTCGATCATTTTGAAGCGACACATCGCGGCCCGTACGGCACGATCGGCTCGTCGTGGTCGAGAACGGGAACGTCGATTGCCTATACAGTCGTCATTCCACCCAATTCAACTGCGACGGTCAAATTGCCTGTGACATCCGGCGCCGTCGTCTCGCTGCATGGGAAGCGCCTTACCGATGCGACGACGCATTTGAAATCGGGCACACATCAATTCATCATCAGCACACAATAATCGCGAATCGCGTTGTTTACAAGAATGAAAAATGTATCTCTACTTCCGCCTTTTGGATACGTCCATTTGTGAAGTCCATTGTATATTGATTTGGTCATCATGGAATGACAATCAAATCACGATTGCCGGCCGGCAGATGACGGCAGCGATTTGACCACACAACCACAACGGGAGACAAAGAAATGTATAATTTTGAATTCCATAATCCGACGCGGATCGTATTTGGAAAAGACAGACTTCATCGCTTACAGCGGTTGATCCCCGCCGACGCGAACGTGTTAATCACATATGGCGGCGGCAGCGCAAAGAAGAGCGGTTTGATCGAAAATGTGAAGGCGCAATTGGGCGATCGCAAAGTTGTTGAATTTGGCGGTATCGAGCCCAATCCGCGCTATGAAACGCTCATGAAGGCCGTCGAAGTGGTCCGCAATGAACACATCACGTTCATTCTTGCCGTCGGCGGCGGCTCGGTGATTGATGGGACAAAATTCATCTGTTATGTCACACCGTATCAGG
>DATGXR010000419.1:0-1656 GCA_035298825.1 Bacteroidota bacterium | reverse complement strand
GCTTTGGATGGCGTGAGAGTGCCTGCGGCGAATCTGATTGGCGGCGAAGGTGAGGCGTTTAAAATCGTGATGGAAGGTCTGAGCGGCGGACGCATCGGCGTGGCCGCGCAGGCGCTCGGGATTGCCGAGAGCGCCTTCGAGCGCGCACTCGCGTATGCGAAAGAGAGAAAACAATTCGACCGTCCGATCAGCGAGTTGCAGGCGATACAATTCAAACTCGCCGACATGCACACACGGATCGAATCGAGCAGGCTGCTCACATACCGGGCCGCATGGTTGAAGGAACACAAGCGGCCCTTCACATCCGAATCTGCCATGTGCAAGCTGCACGCATCGGAGACCGCTGCATTCGTGACAGACGAAGCGATACAGATCCATGGAGGATACGGATACATCGCCGAGTTTGAGGTGGAACGCATGTATCGCGACGCGCGCATCACGAGAATTTACGAAGGCACAAGCGAAGTGCAACGGCTCATCATTGCAAAAATGCTGCTCAGCTGACAACCGGGATGACAAGGGCGACACTATGGATGCAACGCGTGAGATCTATTGGAATGTGGGACTCGGCGTCGTGCTGCCGATGTATCTATTCACCGCCTGTGCAATGATCGTCCTCGTCGTCGAATTTTATCGTCGAATCAGAATCTACAACACAGGCCGACCGCTTTTCAGGCTCGATCTGTTGAGCCGCCGCATCACGCAGACGCTTATCAACACATTCGCCCAGCGCCGTGTGCTGCGCGTGACGAAACCGGGACTCACGCACGCGTTTTTATTCTGGGGCACGCTGCTGCTCTTCATCGGCACACTGCTCATCATGATCCAGGTTGATTTCACACAGCCGCTGTTCGACACGAAATTCCTGAAGGGAAATTTCTACCGGGCGTATTCGCTCGTGCTCGATGTGGCGGGTGTGGTTGCCATTGCCACGATGATCGGATTTGCGGTGCGGCGCTTCATCTATCGACCCGAGGGATTGAAGATCATCATCGACGATTATCTCATTCATCTTCTCTTCATCTCCATCCTTGTGACCGGGTACTGGATTGAAGGCGCGCGCATGGCAGCCACAGAGATGAAGACGAATCCAGCGCTTACGTGGTTCTCGCCCGTGGGCCGTGCGGTTGCCGTTTCGATGAGCGGGATGGAGGAGGAAGCGCTCCGCACGATGCACAGATACGCATGGTGGATTCACTTCTTCCTTGTCATGGGAATCATCGCCGTGCTGCCGTTCACGAAGTTCCGCCATCTGTTCACGACTCCGGCCGGAACGCTCTTCGGAGATGTGCGTCCCAAAGGCGCGATCGCCACGCCCAATCTTGAAGCCGAAGGGGTGAGTCAATTCGGTGTCGGTGTGACGACTGATTTTGCATGGAAAGACATCTTCGATGCCGACGCCTGTATGAGCTGCAAACGCTGCCAGGATCGGTGTCCCGCCTGGGCCACGGGCAAGCCGCTGTCGCCGATGCTCGTCGTTCAACAAGTGGGTGAGACGGCGTTCCAGAATCACCCGGATGATCTCATTGCCGTTGTCACACCCGATGTGTTGTGGGCATGCACCACGTGCAGAGCCTGTCAGGAAATCTGTCCGGCCGACATCGAACACGTCAACAAGATCCTCGAGATGCGCCGCCATCTTGTGCTGATGCGCGG
>DATGXR010000418.1:0-2011 GCA_035298825.1 Bacteroidota bacterium | reverse complement strand
TCCCGAAATGGCGGCGAAGTCGCCCGTGAGCTTCGTGAGATTATCGCGCGTCTCCTTCAGATACGTGCTGTCCATGAACAATTGTCCGATCGTGCCGCGCCCGAGCCGTATCGTGTGCACGATATCGGCGAGATCGCCCGTGATGCGCGCCACGTTCTCGCTCGTCGTCTTCATCGTGTTGAGCGCGGCATCGAGGTTCAGCGGCGGCGTGGTGTGGATCACATCATTGTCCTCGATCGCGTCCTCGGTCGGCGTGCCCGGCGTGATCGTGAGCGTCTTGTTCCCCATGAGACCTTCGCTTCCGATTGTGGCCTGGGCGTCCTTCTTGATGAAGCGTCTCACATCCTCGTTGATGAGCATGACCACGCGGACTGTCGTGTCGGTCTCAATCCTGATGGTCTCGACAATGCCCACCGTGATGCCCGAAAACCGGACGTTGTTGCCCGCCAGCAATCCGCTCACATCGTTGAAGACTCCGCTGATGCGGAACGTCTTGTTGAACAGCTGCTGTTTGGCGCTGATAAAATAGATGGCGGCGATCAGCAGTAAAAATCCGATCGTGACGAAGATGCCAAGCTTGATATTTGTCGATGTTTGTTTGTTCATGTCGAATTCTGCGCTCCCGCGCCATTGCCGTGCCCGGCGGTCTGCCATGTAAAGAACGATCGCACCCACTCGTCCGTCGATTGTTCAAGTTCCTCGAACGTGCCTTCGGCAATGCAGAGGCCGTCGTTGATCACGACGATCCGGTTCGATGTGATCTTCGTGCATTCGATGTCGTGCGTGATGATGATGGATGACGTGTTGTTTGTTTTCTGCACTTCAAGAATGAGATTGCTGATCTCCCTCGATGTGATCGGATCGAGTCCCGTCGTGGGTTCGTCGTAGAGCATGATGTCCGGTTTCTGGATGAGCGTTCGCGCGAGTCCCAGGCGTTTACGCATGCCTCCCGAAAGCTCCGACGGCATTTTCTCGATCGCATCCGACAATCCGACGTTCGCCAGCGCCTCCCTGACCATCGATTCCTTTTCTTCGGCCGACGGTTTCGGCTTCGCGCGCCTGAGCGGGAATTCGAGATTCTCCCTCACGCTCATCGAATCGTACAGCGCCGCGCCCTGGAACAGAAATCCAATTCGCTTCCTCAATGCTGCAAGTTCTCGTTTTCCCACCAGCGCAATGTCCGACCCGAAAAGCAGGATCGTTCCCTCGTCCGGCTCGAGGAGTCCGACAATGCACTTGATGAGCACCGATTTTCCGGCGCCCGATTTTCCAAGGACCGCGACATTTTCACCCTGAGCCACATCGATTGAAATATCCTTCAGGACCTCAAGACTTTCGAATGTCTTCTTCAGGTGGCGAATCTCGATCACTTGATCTCCTTGTGCTGCAGGTTCCTGTTTCATTTTAAAAATAAGCTTGTGATCTGCACGGCGATCATATCGATGATGAAAACCAGAAGCGACGACGTCACCACGGCCGCGTTCGCCGCCCGCCCGACGCCTTCCGTGCCGGAGTTGGCATAGTATCCTTTGAAACATCCGATCAATCCGATGGCGAAGCCGAAAAAAAATGTCTTGATCAACGCCGGAAAAACGTCTATGAAGACAAGCTTTGTCACCGCCTGCGTGAAGAATAATCTGATGCTGACATCACCGCGGATGTTGACGCCGATATACGATCCGAGCATTCCAAAGGCATCCGAAAAAACCGTCAGAACGGGAATCATCACAGTCACCGCCAACACGCGTGTCGTCACGATGTATTTGAACGGGTCCGTGCCCGACACCTGCATCGCATCGATCTGCTCCGTCACTCTCATCGAGGCGAGCTCCGCGCCGATACCCGAACCGATTTTGCCCGCACTGATGAGCGCCGTGACGACAGGTCCGATCTCGCGCACGATTGAAATTGCAACCATAGCCGGAAGCCACGACTCTGCGCCGAATTCAGCGAGTGTCGGGCGCGATTGCATTGTCAGCACGATCCCCATGATGAACCCGGTGAGGCCCAC
>DATGXR010000417.1:0-4421 GCA_035298825.1 Bacteroidota bacterium | reverse complement strand
GTTCGCCGCGCTTATAGGAATTGTCGAATTCAGTTCCATCGATGAGCGTGCCGCGATAGTTCAACACGACCATCTGATCTTCCTTCGGCTTCGGGCCGGTGCCCATCGTGATGACTTTGTACTGGAGGCCGCTCGGAAGCGTGACGACGCCCGCCTTCGACTTGTTGGCGGCAAGGAAGGCTTCCCCGTCCTTTTTGTTTTTCTCGCCAAGCGTCTTCATCTTCGCGTTCTGCTTCTCCATGACTTCCTTCTGGAAGTTCGTCATGACGCTCTTGATCTGCGCTTCGGTCATCAGATGGATGCTCGTGTCTTTCGCATCCTTGATCGCCTGGGCGACGATGTCGGCGTTGAGATCGACTTCCTGCTGCTTCAGATTCTTGCCGAAATCGAATCCGATCGCGTAGCTGACAGAGTCTGTCAGCGTCTTCATTTCAACCTTGCCCTGATTCTTCGAGCACGAGGTCAGCATCAGACCAAGCGCCAGCACCACAACGACTGCTGAGTATTTCATGGGATTCCTTGCTTTTTTGTATTGGGTTATGAGTGTATGTATTGTATGCAATTTTTGTTAATTCACGTTCCTGAGGATTGCCAGGACGAATTGATAAAACCGTTCCACCGTGTCGATGTGCAATCGTTCGTCGGGCGAGTGGACACCCTCCATCGTCGGCCCGAATGAAATCATATCCATGCCCGGAATTTTTTCTCCGATGATGCCGCATTCGAGACCCGCATGAATCGCCTTGACGTTCGTATCCTTGTCATAGAGTTTCTTGTACGTATCGCGTGCAATCTTCAAAATAGCGGAATCAAGATTCGGTTTCCATCCCGGATATCCTTCGGATGCTTCCACATCGGCGCCGCCGAGCTCGAGCACGTTGACGACCATTTCGACGATCTCATCGATTTCGGATGCGACGGAACTTCTCTGACTTGTGATCACCGTGAGTCGTTTCTTATCGGTCTTCACGATGGCAAGGTTCGTCGAGGTCTCGACCAGATCCTTGATGTCGGCGCTCATCTTGATCACACCATGCGGGACGCCGGAAAGCGTCTGCATGATGCGCCTGGCAAGTTTGTTTTTCATGACCTTGCCGGATTTCACTTTCGGTTTCACTTCGATCGTGACAGAAAGATCGGGTTCGACTGTGGCAAGCTCGGCATGGACAGTCGAATTGTATTCGGCGACGACCGCTTTGACGGCGTCGATGTTCTTCAGCGGAATGAAGATCACGGCATCGGCCTCGCGCGGAATGGCGTTGCTCTTGTTGCCGCCGTTGATCGACGACAGATGGATGCCGAGGGGATCGAGCGTCAGCAGCGCGCGATTCAGGATCTTCAGCGCATTGCCGCGGCCCTTGTCGATCTCGAGTCCCGAATGTCCGCCCTTAAGTCCCTTCACGGAGAGTTGCGCCGCGACATGTTTTGCGGGCGCGGGTTTCAGATCGAGCGTCCATGAGCCGGTTGTGTTCTTGCCGCCCGAGCATCCCACAAAGAGATCGCCTTCTTCTTCCGAATCAAGATTCAACAGTGTGCGGCTCTGTATGAATTCGGCGGAAAGATTGTTGGCGCCGTTGAGTCCCTGCTCTTCATCGGTCGTGAAAAGAAATTCAAGCGGACCATGCTCGAGCGACTTGTCTTCCATAATTGCAAGATTCGTTGCAACGGCGATGCCGTTATCGGCGCCGAGCGTCGTGCCGTTGGCGCGAAGGAAATTTCCGTCGCGGACCAATTCGATCGGATCTTTTTCGAAATCATGGACCGTATCGTTGTTCTTCTCGCACACCATATCGAGATGTCCCTGCAGACAGACGCTCTTCGCCTGTTCGTGTCCCGCGGTGGCCGGCTTGCGCACGACGACGTTGAGCGACTTGTCCTGTTTTGCTTCGAGGCCGAGCTTGCGGGCTGTATCGACGATGTAGTTCGAGATCGCTTTTTCATTCTTCGAGCCGCGGGGAATCTTGTTGATCTCCTGGAAATAGTAGAAGACCCGTTCGGGTTTCAAACCTTCGATTGCTGTAGACATAAGTATGATCCTTTCCTGTTTTTTTATGTTTTCATGCACTAACGATTGTTCCTGTCGACGGCAACGACCGCGGGGAGACTCATGCGAACGTGTACTCTGAATCTTTAGTGTGAAGCGCCGGACGTCGTTTCAAGTCGAATGAATTTTTCCCTGAAGAGATGCCGCGTAAAGGCGATCACGCGCTCGTTCATCGATTCCGATTCCGAAGGGAACGTGCGCTTCATCGATTCGATGATGCCTGAGACTGTCGTCGAGCCGTCGCACGCATTCCAGAACGCGCTCCCATAGGCGTCCAGTTTCAGCCTGAAATTCTGGCTCTTCAAATACGGCAACAGCCAGCGACGAAGAAACGGATTAGTAAACTTGGGAATGAGAATGATGATCTCGCCCTGGTCCCCCTCAACCCACTCGCGCGCGCGCTGCGGCCGCACATCCAGCAAATTCACCGACGGATCAAATGTTTGTTTTTTCATTTCAACAAGAAGATAAAAAGGACTTGCGTAAGTGAAGTAATATACGACTTTCGGACTATAAAAGCATCGGGGATTCGCCGAATACTCGTGAAAAAAGGCAAAAAAAAGCCGCAGGATATCGTGACGAATCCTGCGGCTGAAGATGAAGCAATGGGCGAAATGGTCAATGATTCACGCGCGAGCGTGAATGTGGGTATTTCGCCCTACAAGTCGAAAGTTAGAAGGAGGCGCTGGGCGGCGCTGGTTCATCGGCGGCGCCTGCCTTCTTCAACGGGATCATGATCAGGACTGCCGCGATCACCACAAAGATGCCGAGGCTCGTGATGAACGACGAATGCTCGAAGATCACCGGGACCTCGATTTCGCGCCACTTCAGGAAAGCGAACACGAGTCCCATGAGGGCTTCACCGGCAATCAAACCAGAGGCCACAAGGACTCCGGCGTTTTCGACGCGCGTCTTCTGAGCGGGATTGTGCCCGCGGCGTTCGCTCGCACGTTCGACGAATCCGCGGATAATACCGCCGATAAAGATCGCGAAGGTCGTCTCCAAGGGCAGATACATGCCGACGCACACAAGCATCGGACTTTTCACCTGAATGAGGATGAAGGAGACGGCCATCAGCATACCGACGATGATCAGAGGCCAGGCCATTTCACCGCCCACGATGCCCTGTGAGAGCGATGCCATCAAACCAGCCTGGGGCGCGGGAAGCGCTTTGCCGCCGAATCCCATGCCGCCCGAAGCCAAATCGCTCTGCTGCAGGATGAGGAGCGGGAAATACATCACAAGCGCGGAGACAACGACGCCAATCAAATCACCGACTTCCATTTTCCATGGTGTGCCACCCAACAGGTGTCCGACTTTCAGATCCTGAAGCATTTCGCCTGCCACGGCCGCAGAGACGCAGACCACAGCCGCAACACCCAACACTGCGGCTACGCCCTGTGTGCCTTTCATGCCGAGAATGACCATCAGCAGCGCCGAGATGATCACGGCCGAGATCGTGAGTCCCGAGATCGGATTATTGCTCGATCCGATCATGCCCACGAGATAACCCGAGATCGCCGCGAAGAAAAATCCGGCGATGATCATGAACACTGTGGCCGTCAGCGCGGCGACCACATCCTGGCTGAAATAATAATAGATGAAGAATGTCGCCACGCTCGCCGCGAGAATCCCGGGAATGATATACTTGAAGGCGATGTCGAGCTCCGTGCGCGAATGCGCCGCTCCGCCCGAGGCGGCCTTCTTCACATCGCCGACTGCACGCGTGAGACCCGCGCTCAGATTCTTGCGCATCTTATAGAGTGTGTTGGCCGCCGAGACAAGCATGCCGCCAATGGCGATCGGCCGCACGAAGTAACGCCAGATTTTCCCGGCGATCGCGATCCAGCCTTCCTCGTCCTCATCGATCAGTTTGTAGTAGTCGGCCTGGCTGATCGTTTCTTTCGTCGTCGTATTGAGATACTGCTGCGGCACGCCCTGCGCATCGACAGAAGAGGCGACGGCCGAGTACTGGCTCGTGACCTTTGCGAAGTCCGTTGCATCGTACAGCGAGGGACCCAAGAGGAACATCAGTAGCGGCACAAAGAGTCCCCAGGCCAGAAGTCCGCCTGCAAAGTTGAGCGATGCAAGACGGGGTCCGATGATGTAGCCGACGCCCACATAGGCCGGACTCACGCCCGGAGTCGAGAGCACGGTTCCGCCCTGACCAGCGATGCCCGTGGCCTTGATTGATTTCGAGCCCGGAACGATCGAATGCGAGAAGGAGACGAATTTTTCCCAGCTTGCCGCGAACACATTGAGCTTGCCAAGAATCTGTATGAAGGCGCCGATGCCCATTGCTGCAAAGAGCGTATTGGCGCCGCCGCCGCCTTTTTGTCCGGCTTTATGAATTTCAGAGGCAGCAACGGATTCCGGA
>DATGXR010000416.1:0-2377 GCA_035298825.1 Bacteroidota bacterium | reverse complement strand
CAGATGGGACGCTTCAACTCTGTCCCTTAACGGACAACGCCGTGCGCATCAAATTTTTTACGACCAAGGAAGCACAGACACCGGAACTGATATTGACGACACCGGTGCATGCGCCGAAATATCGCATGGTTGATTCACCGTCTGCGCTTGCGCTTATCGGTAAACAAATCACAGTCCGGCTTGATAAATCAAGCGGCGCATTGTCGTTTACCGATCACCGGGGAAAAGTATTCCTGAGCGAAAAAGCGGGAAGCCGCCGGCTTGAGCCCGGCACAGTCGGCGGCGAGCCGTGCTTTGAAGCGGAACAAAGTTTTGTGTCGCCGAAAGATGAATGCCTCTTTGGATTGGGGCAGTTTCAGGACGGACAGTATAACATTCGGAACATCACACGGAAGTTGACGCAGGTCAATTCGCAGATCTCGCTTCCATTCCTGTATTCGAATAAAGGATACGGACTGCTCTGGCACCAGTACGGACTCACGGCATTCAATCCTGCGCGCAACATGATTACGCTCGAGAAACAGGATGTTGCCGCCACTTCCGGCAACGCACAGGCGGCCGAAGTCACCACGACCTCTGGTACGCAAAAAATTTCGCAGAACCAATCGCTTTATCGTGGAACATTTTCTGTTCCGAGCGATGGCGTCTATTCAATCTTCCTCGATCTGGGAGACATGGACAATCGTCACTATGTCGCGATCGACGGCAAAGCGTGTATCGATCAGAATAATTTTTGGCTTCCGCCGACTGTGGGCGCGCTTACAGAATTGAAACAGGGAGAACACCGAATCCAGGTCGTGTGCAAATCAAGCAACACGCCCAACGTGTCATGGAAACAGACCGGTGATCTCACCACATTCAGTTCGCCGAACGCCCAACAGCTCGATTACGTCGTGTTCTACGGTCCCTCGGCAGATGCTGTCATCGAGACGTATCGGAATCTTTCCGGAAATGTGCCCATGCTGCCTGAGTGGGCGTACGGTTTCTGGCAATGCCGCGAGCGCTACAGCTCGGGCACGCATCTGGTGGAAACGGTGAAGGAATTTCGCAAACGACATCTTCCGATGGATGTCATCGTGCAGGATTGGCAGTACTGGGGAAAGTATGGCTGGGGTGTGATGAAATTCGATGAAACGCACTATCCCAATCCCGCCGGTTTCATCAAAGAGCTGCACGATCTGCATGCACGGTTCAATATTTCTGTGTGGGAGAATGTGTCGAAAGATTCGGATATCGGAAAAGACTACGCCGCGAAAAATCTCTTTATTCCCGAAACTCCCTGGCTCGATGCGCTTAATCCGCTTGCCCGAAAGACGCATTGGAATGCCCTGAATGAAAATCTCTTCTCTCTTGGCGTCGACTCGTGGTGGATGGATGCGACCGAACCCGAGAACGATGCACTAAAGGGCAGGAAGACATTTCTCGGGGCAGGAGATTTTTATCGTCTCACATATCCCTTGTTTGTGAGCCAGGCCGTGTATGAAGGACAGCGCGCAACCACATCTGATAAACGTGTGGCCATCCTGACGCGATCGGCGTTTCTCGGGCAGCAGAGGTATGGCACGATCAACTGGTCGGGCGACATCGGAGGAACCTGGGATTCGTACAAGCGGCAAATCGTGGCCGGATTGAATTATACGATCACGGGCATGCCGTTTTGGACAACAGACATCGGTGGATTTTTCAGACCCGGTGCCTCGCAGTATACGGATGAAAAATACCACGAGCTGCTCACCCGGTGGTTTCAATGGGGCGCGTTCAATCCGATCTTCCGCATCCACGGATACCAGACAGAAACAGAGCCATGGAAATACGGACAAAAAGTCGAAGACAATATGCGAGCGATGCTCGATCTGCGCTATCGACTGATGCCGTATATTTATTCCGAAGCCTGGCAGGTGACGAAACACGGCTCGACGATCATGCGGCCTTTGGTGATGGATTTTAAGGACGACACGACAGCGCTGAAGCAGCCATATGAATACATGTTCGGCACGTCGCTGCTTGTGTCGCCCGTCGTTGAGCCCGGCGTGCGTCAATGGAATGTGTACCTGCCGCACACAAGCGGTGCGTGGTACGATTTCTGGACGGGAAAACAAATTGACGGCGGTCGATCGGTTCAAACGGCTGCCCCGCTTGAGCAAATTCCGCTCTTTGTCAAAGCCGGGTCCGTGATCCCGATGGGCAAACGCATCGAGTATACAGGCGAAAAATCCGCAGACACACTTGAAGTGCGCATCTATCGCGGCGCCGATGGCAGTTTCGAGTTATATGAGGATGAAGGCGACACGTATCACTACGAACAGGGTGCATATTCGCTTATCAGCCTGAAGTGGAATGAAACACAACACACACTCTCAATCGGCGATCGCCGTGG
>DATGXR010000415.1:0-4910 GCA_035298825.1 Bacteroidota bacterium | reverse complement strand
GTGAACGACTCTCCCGGATTCGTCTCGAATCGTCTGCTCCTGCCGATGATCAACGAGGCGGTGATTGTGCTGCAGGAAGGCGTGGCCGATGCCGAGGCGATCGACACGGTAATGAAGCTCGGCATGAATCATCCGATGGGTCCGTTGGCGCTCGCTGATTTTATCGGCCTTGACGTGTGTTTATTCATCATGGAAGTGCTCCACAACGACCTGGGCGATCCGAAATACAGACCGGCGCCGCTGTTGCGACGCATGGTCGCGGCGGGCTATCTCGGCAGGAAAACAAAACGCGGATTTTTTTCCTATTGAAGAATCGATGTGACGGGCTCTGAGATGAACGGAGGAGAGGCGATGGAGACGATGAAGATCATCACTGCGGCAGCGTTGTTCGACGGGCATGATGTCTCGATCACAATATTTTCGAAATTGATGCATAAGCGCGGCGCCGAGGTCGTGCACATCGGACACAACCGATCGGTCGACGAAATCCTGACTGCCGCGGTGCAGGAGGATGCGGACGCGGTGCTCGTGAGTTCATATCAGGGAGGACACAACGAATTCTTCAAATACCTTGTCGACAGGCTGAAGGAGCAATGCGCCCGACACATTCTTGTTTTCGGCGGAGGCGGCGGCGTGATCCTGCCCGAGGAAATCAGGGACCTCGAGACGTACGGCGTGGCGCGTCTCTATCATGCGACTGACGGCCAGACACTCGGCATACACGGGATCGCGGACGATATTGTGGCGCGCATACGCGAAGCGAAACAAACCGGCGATCGGCCGGAGGAATCGCTGCATGACGCATTGTCCACGGGCGATCATCGCCGGATCGCTCAGTTGATTTCCCGCATCGAACGATCCATCTCGGAGCCCGATCGTCTTCTCCCATTGCGTGACGAACTGCGGAATGCGGACAGAAAAAAAACGATCGTCATCGGTGTGACGGGCACAGGAGGCTGCGGAAAGAGTTCGTTGATCGATGAGCTCATCAACCGCTTCCTGAAAATTTCAGACGACATCACGATCGGCGTGCTCGCCGTCGATCCGTCGCGTAAAAATTCGGGCGGTGCGTTTCTTGGCGATCGCATTCGTTACAACAGCATTTATTCTTCCAGAGTGTTCTTCAGGAGCTTCGCCACACGCGGCAGCTCGAATGAATTGAGTCTCGCCATTGCCGACTCGATCGGCGTGATGAAAGCATGCGGGTTCGATCTCGTGTTTGTGGAGACGAGCGGCACCGGGCAGGGCGACAGCGGAGTCACGGCGGTGGCCGATCTTTCGATCTTCGTCATGACGTCGGAATTCGGGGCGCCCTCGCAGCTTGAAAAAATCGATATGCTCGAGATGGCCGATTTTATCGTCATCAATAAATTTGAAAAAACCGGATCAGAAGACGCGCTCAGGCATGTGACGGCGCAGTACATGAAGAGCCGAAACATGCAGATTTCACACACGGCGCCCGCAGCGGATGTTCATCTTCCCATTTACGGTACAAGCAGCAGTCAGTTCAACAATCATGCGCTGAACGCGTTATTCAAGGATCTCCTTGCGCGCACCGATGCAGGCGGCGCGCGATCGTACAGCATCCGGACCGGGCTCGTCGATGCGCTGTCGACGGACGAGCAACAGGAAACGGGCTTGATCGATCACCGCCGGCTGAATTATCTCTCGGAGATTGCCGAAGCTGTGCGACGCTATCATGAAGAAGCCCGTGACGAAGCATCTGTTGCGGGACGTTGTTATGCGTTGAAGGAGAGTCTGAGTGAATTTGAATCCGATGGAACGACAAAGGACGATCTGGTGAACAGACTCTCGGAACGATGGAACCAACTTCAACCCGAGACGCGCGCATTCCTCGAACGATGGGACGAGTTGAAGCATATGTACGAACAGGAGAGCATCACATATTCGATTCAGAACGACAACCGCTCGATGGAACTTGCGGCGACGAGTCTGTCGATGCTCCGTATCCCGAAAGTGGCGCTTCCGCGGTACTCGTCGTGGGAAGAACTTGTTCGATTCTTTTATGAGGAAAATCTTCCGGGATATTTTCCGTTCACCGCGGGAGTCTATACGTTCAAACGTACGACGGAGGAACCACGCCGGCAGTTCGCGGGCGAGGGAAGTCCGGAACGGACGAACGCGAGGTTTCATTTATTGAGCCGCAACGATTCGGCGAAGCGTCTGTCGACTGCATTCGACGGCATCACGCTCTACGGCGAAGATCCGGATGAGAAGCCGGATATTTATGGCAAGATCGGTGAAAGCGGCGTGAGCGTCTGCACGATCGAGGATATGGACCGTGTCTTCAGGGGATTCACGCTGACCGATCCGCTCACGAGCGTGTCGATGACGATCAATGCACCGGCGCCGATCATGCTTGCCATGTATTTCATGGCGGCATATAGACGCGAGCTCGCGGCCGCCGAAGCATCGGGAACTAAACTCGACGACCGGCACAAGGAAGAGCTGAAGCTCACGACATTCAGGAATCTTCGCGGCACGGTGCAGGCCGATATCCTGAAGGAGGATCAGGCGCAAAACACGTGCATCTTCTCCATCGATTTCGCGATGCGACTGTTGGGCGATGTGCAGGAATATTTTTCGCAACATGGCATCGACCGCTATTATACGCTGAGCATCAGCGGATACCATATCGCCGAAGCGGGCGCGAATCCGATCACGCAGCTTGCGTTCACGCTGGCGAACGGATTCACATATGTCGAATATTTTATGAAGCGCGGATTGGAGGTGGATTCGTTCGCGCCGAATCTGTCGTTCTTCTTCAGCAACGGCATGGAGGCCGAGTACTCTGTCATCGGACGCGTTGCACGAAGGATCTGGGCGGTGGCGCTGCGTCGAGTCTATCGTGCAAGCGAACGATCGCAGAAACTCAAATACCACATTCAGACTTCCGGACGATCGCTGCATGCGCGTGAGATCGACTTCAACGACATTCGCACCACGCTGCAGGCGCTGCTCGCGTATTATGACAACTGCAATTCGCTGCATACGAATTCATACGATGAAGCCATTACGACGCCAACGGAGGAATCGGTTCGCCGATCGATGGCGATACAGCTGATCCTCGCGAAGGAATTCGGAATGAACAAGAACGAAAATCCGAATCAGGGATCGTTCATCATCGACGAGTTGACGGACCTGGTGGAGGAGGCGGTGCTGCAGGAGTTTGACCGTCTTGCGCGAAGAGGCGGAGTGCTCGGCGCCATGGAGACGCAATACCAGCGCGCGAAGATACAGGAAGAATCGCTGTACTACGAAGAGCTCAAACAAAGCGGCGACTATCCGGTCGTGGGTGTCAATATGTTCCTTCGGGATGCGGGTCAGGAGGAACATCGGCCGGTCAACATCACGAGAACGTCGGATGATGAAAAACACAATCGCATCGCCGCGATCGACGAATTTAAACAACGCAACAGCGAGCAGTCCCGGCAGGCGCTTTTAAAACTGAAGGAAGCGGTGTTGAGCGGACGGAATATCTTTGCAGTACTGCTCGAGACAGTGGAATATGCGTCGCTCGGACAGATCACGCATCTGCTGTACGAGGTGGGAGGCAAATACAGAAGAGGATTTTAGTTTACAATCCGCACTGTGCCGGACTATGCCGCATTGTTGATGCGGGTTGGCAAATTCAGAAGAGGTTATGAGCTCGCAACCCAAACTGCAAAAACGGATATACACGCCATCGGACAAACGCGAATCATTAGAACAATTTAACTTGAATCAATAGTCTCAATCTGCTACCCTCCCTGTGTAGTCGCAATCCACCGCTATGCCATTATTTGCCGGCATGGCATCATTAATCGTTGCAGAGATCCTTCAGAAGGGAGGGGACAGTGAGACATGTATCCGCAGTGAAGATTGCGTGGTGCATCGCGTTAATTGGTCCTGCGCTGATCGATGCATCGAACGCACAAACCGTGAGGCTTGGCATTTTTTCATCGGGACCGCTGCTTGAGGTTCGGGCGCGGCCATCGGCTGATCTTGGCGCCACAACGATCACCGATGTTGTCGTGACGGTGCGTTGGCTCACCGCGTATGGCATCGAGCTTGGAAGTGTCGCGTCTGATGTTGCCTGCGATAAAAGCGGTCCGGTCTACATGTCCGGTCCGTATTCGTATCAAAAATTTTACTATAAAGGCTGGATGAATCCGGTTGATTGGATTGGAGGAGGGGAAGATGTTCTCTTTTCGGTGCCGGTGACGCAGAATGGAACCGGTACAGGCACATTCGAACTCGCGCCACCAGGATATCCGCATGGTGGAGATCCATATGTGCAGCTCGGACTCGAGAGCCGCATCGATACGGAATCGCCGTATTATCGTGCATCGACGGAGGTTGCTCTTCCCGTGGAGCTCAGCGCATTCACTGCGGCGGTCTGTGACAACACAGTCAGGCTGACGTGGAGAACGGCTGGTGAAACTGAAAATGCAGGATTTGAAGTCGAGCGTATTCGTTCCGATACCGCATCGTCGCGTACTGGAATCTGGGAGACACTGGCGTTCGTTCCGGGACGCGGATCAACAGCGGCGCCGACCGATTATCGATACGAGGACTTCACGGCCGATCACGGAGTCTTCATCTACAGACTCAGGCAAATCGACCGAAGCGGCGGATTCCGCTATTCAAACGAGATCCGAATCCGCATTGCTACACCCGTGCAATATTCACTGCAACAGAACTTCCCCAATCCCTTCAATCCCATGACAATGATCAGATACACGCTCGCCGAGCGCAGTCAGGTATCGATTGTCCTCTACGACGTCGTGGGACGGCAGGCGGCTGTGCTGTGTTCGGGCGATCAGGAGGCAGGCAGCTACAGCATTCCTTTCGATGCGAGGCCGTTTCCGAGCGGCATCTACATTTACAGGATGCAGGCGCGGCATGGA
>DATGXR010000414.1:0-1802 GCA_035298825.1 Bacteroidota bacterium | reverse complement strand
TTCGGTCTCGATGCGATTCGAACATTCGATCGTGCCTGCGCCTTCAATCGAGAGGCTGTTGATATGTTTCATCGACACGTAGACCTTCAATGTGACATCCGAATAATCGCCATCTTTCAGTCCCACAACAAGAATCCCGTGACGTCGTTCGACAATCACTTTGCCCATAATGTTGTCGTCCGCTTCGATGCGGATCGACTGGTTATCATCCTGCGTGAGATACACATTGCCTTGATTCTGAAGCGTGATCCCTTCGCATTCGCCCACGGTTCTTGTTTCCGTGATCATGCGGCCTGATCCATGATAGTCGTTGCGATGTCCGTTTGCCGAAAGCCGGCAACCTGTGAATATCAGTAAGGCCACTGTGCCCAGTGCCAGGAACTTGACAGCAGAATAACGCATTCCATCCTCCTTGTTGAATAACGATGTGCATCGTTGTCGAATGCCCTTGGTGTTCGTGGAGCAGACAGCAAGGGTGTAAAGCGTGCGTATGTCTATTTCCCTTTTGTGATCTGTCCCACGCCGGCAACAGAAGATTGGACGACGGGCGGTTCGCCATAATAGACGATCGACCCGACTCCGTTGACTGTGGCTGAAAGTTTATCCGTGCAATTGACAGTACAATTTCCGGCGCCTGTGACGACGGCCGTGCAATTTTTTGCGGTGAACGCTCTGGCATTGATGCTGCCGGCCCCGATGATGGAACACGCCAGCTCATTGCCTTGTCCGCTGAGCGACATCGTTCCGGCGCCCGTGATCACGCATGAGAGCGATGGGGCAGTGAGGGGCTGCACGCACTCGATTGTGCCCGCGCCGTCGATCGAGAGAGTGTTCACGTTTTTCATCGACACATAGATGCGCAGCGTGATATCCGAATATTGCCCGTCCGGAAGTCCCACCACGAGGACGCCGTTCTTTTTTTCCGAGACGACGGAGTTGATGATGTTGTCATCCGCTTCGATGCGAATGGACTGGGTTTCGGCCTGCGTCAGATAGACCTTGCCCACGGCCTTGACAGCGATGCCATCGCAGACGTCGACAGTCCTGGTTTGCGAAACGATCGAACCCGATCCGCGTATGGTGTCGTCATGACTATTGGTGACTGTGTCTTTGCAGCCGATGAAAATAAGGACAGGCAGGAGGCCTGCAAGCAGGCGTTTTGCGGTATGGAGAAGCATTTCTCCCTCTTTTTTGGTGGTCGAAACAGGAGCTCGGATTCACCCGAATTTGCTTCCCCTTTATACGGATCATGTGCGCAGGAGTTGCACTCTATTGTTGTTCTTCACAAATGATTTGCTTTGCGGATCTGCGGAAGGAAAAAAAGGGCGGCCTTCAAATGAAAGCCGCCCTTTGTATAGATAGATTTATAACTGCTGCTGTGTTACGCCGACTTGCGCTCCTCGATGACGTACATCGGTTCCGCGCCCTTCGTGATCGTTTCCTCGGTGATGGCGCACTTCGTGACGTTCGCCTTCGAGGGGAGCTCGTACATGATGTCCGTCATAATGTTCTCGAGAATCGAGCGCAACGCGCGGGCGCCTGTGCCTCGCTTGATCGCCTTCTTCACAACGGCGCGAAGCGCATCGGGTTCGAATTCGAGGTCCACGCCTTCATACTTCATGAGCTTCTGGTACTGCTTCACCAGCGCATTCTTCGGCTCGGTCAAGATGCTCATCATCGCCTCTTCCGAAAGCGACTTGAGCGTCGTGAGCACGGGCAGCCGTCCGACAAATTCGGGGATAAGCCCGTATTTCAACAGATCGTCGGGCTCGACCTGCTTCAGATATTCGTCGGTCGAATAT
>DATGXR010000413.1:0-2163 GCA_035298825.1 Bacteroidota bacterium | reverse complement strand
ATGTGAACGAATATTTCCGGTTCCTTCAGCTCGAAAAAGGACTCGCCTCGAATACGCTCGAGGCCTACAGGCGGGATGTCTCGCTTTACTGCCGGTTTCTTGAGACGCTGGGACTCGGCACGCTCGATGAGGCGAGAGATGAGCACTGCTCGCTTTTTGTCAGGGAGTTGAGCACAACCGGACTCTCGGCCAAAAGCATCGCCCGGATGATCTCAGCGCTCAAGGGATTGCACCGGTATTTGCTCGGCGAAAAAAAACTTGTGCAGGATCCGACCGAAAATCTCGATCTTCCGAAGATCGGACGCGTGCTGCCCGATGTGCTCACGGTGGATGATGTGGACAGGATCCTCTCGGCCGCCTCGCCTTCCGATACCATCCACACAAGCGCGCTCTGGGTGCGCGACCGGGCGCTGCTTGAAACGCTTTATGCCACGGGCATTCGCGTTTCGGAAGCCGTGACGCTGAAGCGCTCGGATATCTTCCGCGAGCAGCAGCTCATCCGCGTCTTCGGCAAGGGATCGAAAGAGCGGCTTGTTCCGATCGGCACGCCCGCACTGGAGTGGATTGAACGCTATTCGGCGAGTGTGCGTGTGAAGCTGGCCGCGAAAAAAAACACGGGCGACTGCGTGTTTCTCAATTGGAGAGGCCGGCCTTTGTCGCGCGTGGCGGTGTGGAATATCGTGAAGGAATACACGCGTCTCTCGGGCATCGACAAGGAAGTGCATCCGCATACATTCAGGCATTCGTTTGCCACGCATCTGCTCGAAGGCGGGGCGGATCTTCGTTCGGTGCAGGAAATGCTCGGGCATGCCGATATCGCAACGACACAGATCTACACGCACGTGGACAGGGAGTTGATGAAATCGGAACATAGGAAATTCCATCCGCGCGGATGAGGCGCCGCGCCGCCGGCGGCAATGCGTTGTCGTCACTCAGGATTCGATTTCCATCCGCGTGCGGCGAAGAAAAAATAGATCAGGATACCGCGCCGCCTGCGGCGGAAAAAAGAATGCAGGGCCTCAGGATGCCGCGCCGTCTGCGGCGTGGAGTTACATTTGAACGACGACAAAATCTCAAACTTTTATTTATGACCGCTCCGCGCAATCGGACACTGACACTTTCGGACACAGAGCGTGCGCGCTTCAGTGCACGGTTGAAGCATCTCGAGTGCGCCGTCGGATTTGAGGCGATCGTCGACTCGACCATTCACGGCGATATCACTTGTGTGGCCGAATATCTGCCCTTGGCATTCGCCGATGTGCTGTTTGTCGATCCTCCGTACAATATGAACAAACGCTTCGGCGCAGACGCTGCGGCGTTCACCAAGCGCTCGAGCGATGAATATGTGCGTTGGATGGATGCGTGGATGTCGAAGCTCGTTCGCTGTCTCAAGCCGAGTGCGTCCGTGTACATCTGCGGCGACTGGAGAAGCTCGCTTGCGATCGAGACGGTGGCGCAACAGTATTTCACCATACGCAACCGCATCACCTGGGAGCGTGAAAAGGGGCGTGGCGCGAAGGCGAACTGGAAGAACGCCTCGGAGGATATCTGGTTTGCCACCGTCGGTCAGGAGTATACGTTCAATCTCGATGCCGTGAAGTTGAAGCGCCGTGTGCGCGCTCCGTACCGCGACGCCCTCGGACAGCCGAAGGATTGGCAGACAAGCGACGACGGCGCCGGAGGATACCGGTTCACGCATCCCTCGAATCTCTGGACGGACTTGACCGTGCCGTTTTGGTCGATGAGCGAGAACACGCCTCATCCAACACAAAAACCAGAAAAGCTGCTTGCCAAGATCATTCTTGCAAGTTCGAATCCGGGAGATGTGATCTTCGATCCGTTTGCAGGATCGGGCACATCATCGGTGGCGGCAAAAAAGCTGGGCCGGCATTACGTGGGCATCGAGATCGATCAGACGTTCGCCTGCCTTGCAGAAAAACGCCTCGAGCTTGCGACGCGTGACGTATCGATCCAGGGCATGTCGCCAGACGGCATTTTTTTTGAGCGCAACAGCGTAGAGTGTGAAAAACGAGCCTGAGAAGAATTCGTTTTTTTTCAGCATGCGCCATTATAAAAAAACAAATGGAGATTGACCGATGGAACTTACCACAGTGAGGATTGAGAAGCCCGAAGCGACTAACTTCATTCTGGGCCAGTCGCATT
>DATGXR010000412.1:0-1840 GCA_035298825.1 Bacteroidota bacterium | reverse complement strand
AACCGGGCCGTTACAGAAATCTTACCGGCAATTCGGCTGTGGCACTCGGACTCGTCGCCGCGGCTGAAAAAGCGGGACTCGATCTCTTCCTTGGAAGTTATCCCATCACGCCGGCAAGCGATATTCTGCATGACCTGTCGGGATATAAAAATTTCGGAGTCAAGACATTCCAGGCTGAAGACGAGATCGCTGCAATTTCATCGGCCATCGGCGCATCGTTCGGCGGCGCACTTGCGGTGACCACGACAAGCGGTCCCGGTCTCGCATTGAAAACCGAAGCAATCGGACTCGCAGTGATGACAGAACTGCCGCTCGTGATCGTGAACGTGCAGCGCGGCGGACCGAGCACCGGTCTTCCCACGAAGACCGAGCAGGCCGATCTGCTTCAGGCGCTCTACGGACGCAACGGCGAATCTCCGGTACCCGTCCTGGCCGCCTCAACGCCGAGCGATTGCTTCCATATGGCATTCGAAGCATCGCGCGTCGCATTGAAATTTATGACGCCCGTCTTCCTGCTGACCGACGGATATCTTGGCAACGGATCCGAGCCGTGGCATGTGCCGAGTGAAGCCGAACTGCCGGATATATCAAAGCCGTTCCAGACTCCGGATGATCAACGGCTGCCGTACGAACGCGATCCTGAAACATTGGCGCGGCCCTGGGCCATTCCCGGCACACCGGGACTCGAACACCGCATCGGCGGACTCGAGAAGAAAGACAAGACAGGCCAGATCAGCTACGATCCGGATAATCACGATCTGATGATACACATTCGCGCCGAAAAAGTGGAACGCATCGCCAACGACATTCCCCTTGCCGAGGTCGAAGGACCCGAATCGGGTGATCTGCTCGTGGTAGGCTGGGGCGGCACGTACGGCGCAATCAAGACCGCGGTCGACAAGAAACGCGCTGAAGGAAAATCAGTCGCCCATCTCCATCTGCAATACATCAATCCGTTGCAGAAGAACGTCGGCGAAATCCTCTCGAAGTACAAAAAAGTGCTCGTTCCCGAGATCAACCTGGGACAGCTCATCAAGGTGCTTCGCGAAAAATTCGTTGTCGATGCAATCGGCTACAACCGCGTCGCCGGGTTACCGTTCAAATCGACGGAGATCGAACAAAAAATTGACGAACTGTTAGGAGGTTTATCATAATGGGAAAATCAGTTGAAAAAGTCGTGACGCAGGCGGAGAGTGTCTCAGTGAAATATGTGGCAAAGGATTTTGCGTCGGACCAGGAAGTGCGGTGGTGCCCGGGCTGCGGAGATTATTCAATCATCGCGCAGATGCAGCGCATCATGCCGGAGATGAACATTCCGAAGGAAAAGATCGCGTTCATCTCGGGCATCGGATGCTCGAGCCGCTTCCCCTATTACATGAACACCTACGGCATGCATTCGATACACGGCCGCGCCACGGCGATTGCCTCGGGACTGAAGATGGCGCGTCCCGACCTGATGGTCTGGGTCATCACCGGCGATGGCGACGGACTCTCGATCGGCGGCAATCATATGATCCATCTCATGCGCCGCAATATCGACCTGAATGTTGTGATGTTCAACAATCAGATCTACGGATTGACAAAGGGCCAGTACTCTCCCACGTCTGAATTCGGCAAAGTCACCAAGTCCACACCCCAGGGCTCGATCGACTATCCGTTCAACCCGGCCGCGCTGGCGCTCGGGGCAAGCTGTTCATTTGTCGCGCGCACGATCGACCGCGATCCGAAGCATCTGCAGTCGGTGCTCAAACGCGCCGCCGAGTTCAAAGGCACGTCGTATGTGGAAGTGTATCAGAATTGCAACGTGTTCAACGACGGGGCGTTCTTCCAGTTCACCGAA
>DATGXR010000411.1:0-7609 GCA_035298825.1 Bacteroidota bacterium | reverse complement strand
TTCGGCCACCAGAGACTCGCTCCTGTTCCCTGACTGGTCACAACGACCCAGGGATTGCCGGCTGAATCCTTTTCCCACGTCATTCCTCCATCCCACGGCGGCCGCTTCGCCACAATGGGCATACCGCCATAGAAAACTGTGATGTGATGCATCGCATTCGGCTCGAGCCTGTGTGGAAACTGGATGAACACCGCGTTCCACTCGCGTGTAAATGGCACGGAGTGTCCGTCATCCAACACGATCTTCTCGATCTTCATGTTCTTGAAAAGATCGATCTGCATCCTGTCGAACGACTTCACAACTTTGAAGTAGATGGCGTTCGATCCCCGCACCGACGAGTCGGCAGGATCGATCTTCACATCGAGATGATAGTACGTCAGATCGTAGCAGGTGCGTTCAGGTGACAGCATTCCACTCAACGAATCGGCGCGTGTAAACAGTGGCGTCTGCACTTGGGCCAATGCGCAGAAAATCGGCAGCACTATTCCCACGGCAATTTCTATCATCATTTTTTTCACGAATACTCCCGGAGTATGAAGACCGATAACGAGCAAAGGCCGGAAGCTCGATCCCTCCGGCCTTGTAATAGTAGACGCTTGTGCATGACACTGTGCAGGCAATTATTTCATCAGCGTCAATTTTTTTGTGTCCGTATATGTGCCCGCATGGATTGTATAGAAATACATCCCGCTCGGCACGTTCGCAGCATTCCACTGCCTCGTGTGTCTTCCTGCTCGCAGCTCCTCCGAGACGACTTTCGCAACTTCTCTTCCCAACAGATCCGTCACCGTGAGCGTCACGAACGATGAGGCAGGAATGTTGAAGGCAAACGTCGTCGAGGGATTGAATGGGTTCGGATAATTCTGTTTCAATTCGAATGCCGACGGCACGGTCGGATCGAATACAGAGACAGATGTGGCAGTGCCTTCGAATGCGACATCATCGACAAGAAATGTGGATCCGGCCTTTGGCGGCGTGGATGTGTTCGGGCCGATGATCGTAAACGTGATGGACGCCCAATCGGGCACATCGCCAGAGACGTATTGGAATGGAACAGTGAATTTCGTCCACGACGACACGGCAGTCGGTAAGGCGGCCGCTCCGATGCAGATACCTGTGCCGCCGGCCCCGCCTTTATACAATGCGGCATTGATCCCAAAGCGGTCTCCCGAACCGGCCGCGGGAGTAAATTGATAGTATCCGGTGATCGAAGCCGGTCGCTGTGTATAGGTAAATCCTCCGGTTGCGCCCGAGGCGACTGTCGGCGAATAGACCTGACCGCCTGCGATGGCGATGACAGTGCCCTTGACTGCGAATGATCCCGTATGCGCCGTGGTAGACTGCGTGACCGGCACCCACCCGACCAGTGCAACGTTGTTGACAAACCAATCGGCCGGAGCGGCATTCACCCAGGTTTCAAATCCCGGATTCGGAATCTGAGCAACGGCTGCCGGTCTGCTGAAAAACAGGAAACCAACCACACCCACTAGTAATGCTATGCGCGTCATAGAATCCTCCGTGGAAAGAATGAATAAATCCGGTTTTCTTTTTAGCATAATGATAGAATAATATAGAGTCAGGTGCAAGTAATAAATTCCACACTCAGGATCGCGCACGGCAGCCCGACGCAACCTGCCCTTTTTTTCACCTGTTCGTGCTTGATTTCCATGCTGATGTAACCGATATTGCTCACTGCAGACGGGCAAGAAAGGCCGGAATAATTCTTTTGTTTTTCTCGAGCCTCCCCTTTTGCACACAGAACATCGCGTGAAATTTATTTTTTGATCAATTTCATCACCTCTCAGAACACAAACAAGGATGAACACAATGGTCATTGAGTATCTTACTCCGCTTTCTCGCGCCTGGGGGCGAACAAAAAATATGCTGTTTCATCCGTTCGATATCGGGAAATGGTTTGCGCTGGGGTTCTCTGCATTTCTTGCCGGCCTGACCGACTGGCCCGGCGGAGGAGGTGGCGGTGGCGGACGCGGTCCGGCGGGAAATTTCGATATCCGCCATGCGGTTGACTGGGATTACGTGTTCGATTTTCCCAATCAGGTATCGCTATGGATCGCTGAACATCATTTCTGGGTGCTGATCATCATCGCATCGCTGCTGTTTATCCTTGTTTTGTCTGTCGTCCTCACATGGCTCAGTTCACGGGGCATCTTTATGTTCCTTGACAACGTCGTTCACAACCGATCCCGTATCGGACAGCCCTGGCGGGAGTTCAAGGGACATGGTGAGTCCATTTTTCTCTGGAGACTTGCATTAGGATTTCTGTCTGTGGTCATGTTTCTCGAACTCGTGGTCGCGGCGTTTTTTATCGCCCGCACCATCTATTTTCGCGGCGATCCTCTTTCTTCGTTCATCGCATTATGGACCGGATTTGCCCTGATTGGATTTGTGTTCTTTCTTGTCGTCCATTTTATCTCCAGGATGCTGACGGATTTCATTGCGCCGATCATGTACAAGGAAAATGTGTCGGTACTTGACGCATGGCGGAAATTCCTCGTGCTCTTTCCGGACCACATCTGGGACATGATTCTGTATTATTTTTTCATCATCGGATTGTATATTTTGGTCGCGATCGGCGTGGTGATTATCGGCGTCGTCACGTGTTGCTGCGGATTCATTCTGCTTGCAATTCCATACATCGGATCGGTTGTCTTACTCCCGGTGTCGGTCACGTTCCGGACGCTCAGCCTCGAATTCCTTGCACAATTCGGAGAGCAATACACAGTGATTCCATCTGATCCATCGGCCTCGGCTGCTGCCGAGACAATCACTCCGATCATCTAAATGGATTCCGGACACAGAATATTATCCGGCTCATCCTTGTCGCACGATCAGGTGATTCTGCGATGGGCAGGTCTTGCCGTGCTGCTTGTCATTGTTGCGGCGGCGGGATTCTATAATCCGTTTGAATCGCGGCTGCTTGTCTGCCAATTCAGAGAACTCACGGGAGTCGACTGCCCCACGTGCGGGATAAGCCGCTCGATGTTTTCGGCGCTGCATTGTCACATCGGGGATTCGTTCAGATACCATCCCTTTGGCGTGTTGTTCATCGTTGCGCTCCTGATGCTCGGATTGAAATTTGCGATCGAATTACTGTTGAGACGCCGTATTGCCATTATACAGAAGAAAGTCTCACTGAAAGTCGTCCTCTTCACCGTGACTTCGGTCCTTGTCGTCAATTGGATTATCAAAATATTTATCGTACATCTGTTATGACGAAGGATCGGTTATTTCTTTGAAGAGAGCTCCAGCGTATGCTTTAACAATTCGATGCCGCCAAATTCGCCATGTCCGGGAATGACGAATGCGGCATCATGGTAGTAGTGCAACACCTTTGCAATGGTGTCGGGATACTTCGCGACATCCCCGTCGGCTGTATTACCTAAATTTGTCGACTTGAGTTCCTTGGCCATACAACCCGCAAAGAGGATTTTCTCGGATGGAATCCAGACGACGATATTATCCATCGAGTGTGCAGGTCCGAGGTACCTGCAGATGATGTGCGCATCTCCAAGCAGGACTGTCAACGAGTCCTTGAATCCGTGTCGGGGAAGAGGAAGATGCTTCGATCGTGCGATCCGGATCGTCATGTCATTGGCGTATGATTCTACTCCCATGCGTTGCAGCGTCGCCAGACCGCCCATACAGTCGACATGCCAGTGATTGGGGATGAACACCGTGATCTTCGCATGCAATGAATCCTGAATCCAACGCACGAGCACTGCTGTTAATGAATCAGTCATTGGAGTATCAAAAAGCGCAGCCTTTCCATGATTGAGAAGGATCATGCCATTGGAGCCAACCCGGCCATACTGAGGAAGGCTTGTATAGGAGACATGGACATACGCATGCTCCGAAATCTTGATCACTTCAATATCCGGTGAGACCGATATTTTTTGATACTGTGCGTGAGAAAACGTCGTGTCCGCTCCGGTAAATAAATTCACATCGATCGAGCGGCCCATGTGAAGATATCCCGCGGCATCCGGATGCAGACCGTCGTTCTGATAGGTTGACACAAGTGCCGTCGAATCAGCGGGACTTCGCATCGTCTTTTCGAAATCGATGACTCCATCAAAGTTGCCTTTGGTCCGAATCCATCGGTTCACGACGTGTCGGCATGATTCGCTATACTGATTATAATATCCATTCCCTTTGAACGGCAGAATGGTTGCGCCATACACGCGGATATTTTTCGCGTGAGCCTTCACGACCATTTGCCTGTAGGCTGCAATCAGCATGGTTGCAGTCGTCTCTGCTGCCTGCGCCGATTTGACCTTGCCGATATCATTCACTCCTTCGTACACCACAGCCCAACGCACACCCGGTTGATTCAGGATATCCCGATCGTACCTGGCGAGGGCGGTCGGTCCTAAGCCGCCTTCAAGCACGCAATTGCCGCCAATGCCAAGATTGAGCACGCCGATGTGCCGCGTGCGCGGGTCGTTCAGCAGCGCTTCTGAAAAAATATCCGGCCATCGGTTTTGCATATTTGTGATCGAGCCTCGTCCATCGGTGATGGAGTTGCCAAGAATCGCGATGCATGCAGCAGGCGCAGACGCCAGGACGTCGATCGCATTGATTGTATACCAATGGTCCGTCGTGACGGCACCGGTAAAATCCCGTTTCGATACGGCATCACCCGTCATCAGGTACGATGTGGTGCGCGATCCCGGATGACCGGTGATACGCTCCGGTGTCGCGCCATAATAAATGGTGATTGCCACATCAGTCCGCGCTTTGAGTGGAAACGAAACAGGGTCTGATGCAAGCGCGGCACCCGGAGCAATCGTGGCGTCTGTCTTTCCATCAAAATATATCACCTTCTCGCTCGCCGTGTCGATTGCACTTCCGCCTCGGGCAATTGCAATATGCACTGCATGCATTGTGACAGGACTGGGGCTGTAGGCATTTGAAAATCGGATCCGCAGACTGTCTCCGCCAATTGAGACACGGACGATTTGTCTCAGTGTGTTATTGCTTAACCCGGGTGCAGGCGGATTATTGTGTGGTTCAACAAGCTGCGGGGCCGTGCTCCAGGTTCCGACCCAGGATGTTTGAGCGCCGGAGTTGCCGGCATGCGCTGCCTGACACATCACACAGAAGCCGATCGTCAACAGTGCGATCGCAGCGACCCATTCGGTTACTGCCATGCGTCGTAAAAAACGAGTCCGTCTGTAGAGCGAATCCCGATGTCTGAAGAAGTGATATCGCATCATACAAATTCTTCCTTTGTTTGATTCACGATTTAAAAGTCCCGGTGACCGCTTGTGACCCGAAAATGGCCGCTTGAAGCTTTTTTCCTCAGTGTAATTACATCGGGTCCGATGATGTAAGAGGGATAGAACGTAGTCCGTCAAACGAAGAATAATCAGAAATGTTCATTTTATCCCGATATTTCTAAATAACAGAAACGCCTCATTAATCGATTCTACCACAGAGGAGGATGGGATGCAAAAAATACACTCGATTTTGGGAAAAATGGACACTCACTGGTTAGCGGACGTGAGAGCAATTCTCGATACCTGGCACTCGCATGCAGTAAGCCTCGAGGAATTTCAGACGGCTGTCTATGAAAAAGGATTATCACATTCCAAAGCTGCAAAGGGAAGAGCGTGGATCGTCGATTCAAGCAATGCAAAAGGTGTTTTCTCGAACGAGATTCAAAACTTCATCGGAACGCATATTTTTCCCTCATTCGCCAAATGGGGAGTGAAATATTTTATCACTGTCCATCCGAAAGATGCGCTTGCAAAACTGACGGTCAAAAAATATACTGAGAAGGCCGGTCCCAATGGTATCAAACTTGTCGAAACGACATCGCTTGAAGATGCGCTCGTGTTCCTGAAAAATAATCCCTAAGAGAATACAGATAAATTTTGAGTTTTACGGCAAACCACACACCTGTCGACCAGGGAGCCTCAATCGGTATCCCCGAATCGGCGGGCGTGTGGTTAGCACTTCCCCACCGACCGACAGCGATGCACATCTTCCCCGATGGTCTCTCTCGTTGTGCGACTCACTTCAATAACTGAAGCATCCTTGTCTCTGCGTATGTGCCGGCCTGCAATCGATAAAAATAGATGCCGCTTGCAATGCCGTTCGGCTGCCATTGCCGTGAATGATTGCCGGAGGGCAGTTCTTCGGAGAGCACCTGGGCAATTTCCCGTCCCAGCGCGTCATAGATCTTCACTGTAACGAACGATCGTGAGGGAAGACTGAATGAAATCGTCGTCGACGGATTAAATGGGTTCGGGTAATTCTGTCGCAAGAGATATCCTTCGCTTCCCACGGATTCTGTGCGCTGAACCGCTGTGACTTCAACACCAAGCAATGAAAGCATCTTCACTGCATATCGCTTTCCAAGTTCTCTGTATCCAGCCGAATTGAAATGGATATTATCCGTCGTATCCGTGCACCCCTTTGAAGAAATCACATATGAATTGGGAAGCGTCTGGGGAAGTTTTGCGATCATTGCATTGGCTCCGGCACACACGCCGCCCTGATCGGCATTGACGACTTCGCCTGCAAGCAATGGCACTTTTGATGAGTCAAGATTCAGCGCGGCAATCAGATCGCTGTACACTTTCTTGACTTTTGAAGGCCATGCGTTATCCCCTGTGTTCGATTCTCCCTGGTGCAACAGAATTCCCTTGATGACTCCGTCTTTCTGGGCCAACTTCGCGATCTCGACAAGATGGGCAAATGGATTTCCTCCATATTCGTTGATGATGCCAGTCATCCACGACGGAACCGTGAGGGCATACGCCTGATACTTGTCCTTATCGAAGAGTTCAATTTTGCACCCGGCAACCGAGACATTGACGACACCCACTCTGATATTCGATGGAAGATTTGCCACCATCGTTCTGCCGAAATAATCGACGGGACAGAGCCCGGTATAGGCCCGACATAGTGGAGGTGTTGCCGTATACCAGACGCCTTTCGTTCTTCGTAAATTTCCACATGTCACCGCCTGCAAAACCTGGAAGCGGCTGTCCACCGTATAGTCTTGCGTTTCAATCTTCCCCTGTCCCTCCATGTTTGATTGACCGAAGCACAGGAAGATGTAAAGATTCTCATCCTGCGCAAACATGGTCGTGGCAGTAAAAAGCATCATGATGAATAAGAAAAGGCGGGCATACAGGTGTTGTTTTTTCATGCGAGAGAGAGAAGAGTCGGCAGCATCCGACGATGCGTTGAAAAAATTCGATTAGGTTGATTGATGAAACGTCACAGCGATAACTGTTGAACGCCGATCGGTTAATATAATTAAAATTACCGCCGCATACAAAGCCGGTGTATGTGTTTGTGCTGAATTGACTTATGTGATTGGCTTTTTTGCCGATGAATAGTATATTGGCAAATCGTTCTGACGTACCGATATAGCTGCAGTCGTGTGTCATGCTCGAGAATCGGTGCTCAGGGCGAATTGGATAAGGGAGCAACATGCTGCTTTCCCTTTTCTAATAAAGTGTGAGAAGAAAGGAGTTAACAGGTGGGCTGTGAACAAGGATCATTCCCAACGCCGGAGACGAACGGACAGCACCATCGTCCAACAATCGGCTTGCTGATCCGATCTACCGGGATG
>DATGXR010000410.1:0-2092 GCA_035298825.1 Bacteroidota bacterium | reverse complement strand
CATGATGCCCACACCGGCTGCGATCAGTGCGATCATCGCGATGCCGAGCGCTCCGATTTTCACCATGAATGTCACATCGTTGAACTGCTTGATCAGTGTGTCGTTCGAGAAGATTTCAAAATCATCCGGCGCCCCGGGCGGCACGAGCCTGATCGTGCGCAAGACGGCCCGCGACAACTCGATCACATCGTTATACGACTCCTGATCCTTCGATGCGACCATAATATGGATTGAACGATTCTTTCCGAAAAGATCCAACGCAACGGTGATTGGAATGACGACATTATTCCCCTGGTCGCCGCCCATGGATGATCCTTTTTTCTCGATCGTGCCGATCACCTTGAAGGGCACGCCGTTGACTTTCACTTCCTCGCCGATCGGCGTGCCGCGTGGAAAGAGCTTCGAGACCACACCTGCGCCGATCACGCAGACGTAGCGTCCGTTCTGGACTTCCTGCGCGGTGAAGGCGCGGCCCTGATCGACATTCCAATTGTTTGTCGGAAAACTCTCGGGCGTCTCGCCAACGATGCCGATATTCGGATTCGTCTTCTTGTCGCCCGATGTGACGGCGATTGTCGCTACCCACGCTTCCAGACCGATATACTTCGTGTTGCCTGCCATCCGGTCGGCAAACTTCTGTCCCTGCTCGTATGTGATATCCTTCCGGTTCCTGTATTTGGAATGATTATCATGAAAATTCATCGCAGGATATTTCTGTATCTGGAATGTGTTGGTGCCGAGATCGCTCAGGCCGCTTTCGATCGCTCCCTGCAGCACGCCCATGGCGGTCATCACGGCGATGATCGAAAACACGCCCACGGCGATGCCGAGCAGCGTCAGCACGGAACGGAGTTTGTTCGACTTGATGGCGGTCACCGCCATGGTGAAGCTTTCTGTGAGTTGCATAAGAGTCTCTGTTTAGAACAGCCGATGATGTTATTCGTACCGCAGCGCCTCAACCGGATCGAGCTTCGACGCGCGATTGGCTGGAAGAAATCCTGATACCACTCCCACTATAATCGAAATCATAATGGAGATGAACACGATGCTCAGCGGCATCGATGTCGGCAGCACCTGGTTCAACAGCAGACTCAGCGGATACGAGATCAATAATCCGATCAGTCCCCCGATCATGGAGAGTGCGGCTGACTCGATTAAAAATTGCAGCAGGATGGTCGAGCGTTTGGCGCCGATGGCCTTGCGGATGCCGATCTCGCGTGTGCGCTCTGTGACCGAAACGAACATGATATTCATGATGCCGATCGCGCCCACAAAGAGCGAAAGCGCCGTGATGAAAAATCCGATGCCGCCCACCGCCATTTTAATCTTATCGAACGTCTGGATGAACATATCCTGCTGATTGATTGCAAAGTCGTCTTCAGCGCCGGGTTTCACGTTGCGCGCCTTGCGCAGGATGCCGCGCAATTCCTCCTTCGTGTTCTCGAGGTCTGTGACGTCCTTCGCCTTCACGTTAATCTGGATGCCGCGATGAAGACCGAACGAACGGGCAAATTGTTCGAATGGAATATAGAGCCGGTTATCCATGCTCTCGAGTCCGAGGAATTTTCCCTGCTTGTCGAGAATGCCGAGAATGCGGAACGTTCTGCCGGCCGCCTTGATTGTCTGACCCACGGGAGATTCATTGGGATAGAGATTTTCGGCGATGTCGGAACCGATGACGCACACCGGCCGGCCGCCGTCAGATTCGGCCTGATTGAAGAAGCGGCCTTCGGCCACGGTGACGCCCGCGGTTTCGGTGAATTGTTCATTCACGCCGATCACGGGGATAACATCGGAACTCTGGCTTCCATGCCTGACAGTGACCATGGCCCAGGCAATGGGCGTCGCATTTTTCACCATGGATGATTGGCGCTCGATCGCCTTATATTGCGGGATCTTGATGTCGCGGCGGTTCCTGTATTTCCACCATTCGCTGTCGTCGGCAAACCAGGGCCACTTCTGCACGTAGAGCACATCGGCGCCGATCTTCGAGATGCTGTCGTCGACCGTACGCGAGAGTCCCTCGATCGCCGTGCCCATGAGCGTCACAGACACAATGCCGATGACGATGCCGAGCGTCGTGAGCACCGAG
>DATGXR010000409.1:0-2149 GCA_035298825.1 Bacteroidota bacterium | reverse complement strand
CATGATGCCCACACCGGCTGCGATCAGTGCGATCATCGCGATGCCGAGCGCTCCGATTTTCACCATGAATGTCACATCGTTGAACTGCTTGATCAGTGTGTCGTTCGAGAAGATTTCAAAATCATCCGGCGCCCCGGGCGGAACCTGACGAATCGTTCGCAACAGCGCGCGAGAGAGTTCCAATACATCCGCGTACGATTCCTGATCCTTGGCCGCAACCATGATGTTAATGGAGCGCTTCTTCCCGAACAGATCCATTCCCACCGTAATCGGGATCACAACCATATTCCCCTGGTCGCCGCCCATGGATGATCCTTTTTTCTCGATCGTGCCGATCACCTTGAAGGGCACGCCGTTGACTTTCACTTCCTCGCCGATCGGCGTGCCGCGCGGAAACAGTTTCGACACCACACCGGAGCCAATCACGCAGACGTAGCGTCCGTTTTGCACTTCCTGCGCGGTGAAGGCGCGACCCTGATCGACATTCCAATTGTTCGTCGGAAAACTCTCGGGAGTTTCACCCAGAATGCTGATATTGGGATTCGTCTTCTTGTCACCCGATGTAATGGCGATTGTGGCAAACCAGCTCTCGAGTCCGATATACTTCGTGCCTGTCATGCGGTCTGCAAAGAGCAAGCCCTGATCGTATGTAATGTCTTTCCTGTTCCTGTACTTGCCATGGTTATCGCTGAAATTCATCCGGGGATATTTTTCAATCTGGAACGTATTGGTGCCGAGATCGCTCAGGCCGCTTTCGATCGCTCCCTGCAGCACGCCCATGGCGGTCATCACGGCAATGATCGAAAACACGCCCACGGCGATGCCGAGCAGCGTCAGCACGGAACGGAGTTTGTTCGACTTGATGGCGGTCACCGCCATCGCAAAGCTTTCTGTCAGTTGCATAACACTCTCTGAATAGTAGAAGCGAAACGATCGTTCTCAAAATTAATGTACGATGACATCCTTACATCACGACGCGACCTTTTTTTATTCTTATTCGTACCGCAGCGCTTCAACCGGATCGAGCTTCGAGGCCCGGTTGGCCGGCAGGAATCCGGACACGACTCCCACCATCACCGAAATGAAGATGGAAACGAACACGATGCTCAGCGGCATCGACGTCGGCAGCACCTGGTTCAACAGCAGACTCAGCGGATAAGCGATGGCCAGTCCGATGAGTCCTCCAACGAGCGACAACATCGCCGACTCGATCAAAAACTGCAGTAGAATCGTCGAGCGTTTGGCGCCGATGGCCTTGCGGATGCCGATCTCGCGCGTGCGCTCCGTGACCGAAACGAACATGATATTCATGATGCCGATCGCGCCCACGAAGAGCGAGAGCGCCGTGATGAAAAATCCGATGCCGCTGACCGCCACCTTGATCTTGTCGAACTGCTGAGTGATCATTTCCTGCTGATTGATCGCAAAGTCGTCTTCGGCGCCGGGCTTCACATGACGCGTTTTGCGCAGGATGCCGCGCAGCTCTTCTTTCGTGTTGTCAAGATCGACGGGATCGGATGCCTTCACATAGATTTCAATGCCATAGTGAATTCCGTAGTAGCGGTTGAATCCTTCGATCGGGATATAGAGTCGGTTATCGAATGTCTGCGATCCGAAGAACGAGCCCTGCTTCTCGAGTATGCCGAGAATGCGGAATGTTTTTCCGCCGGCTTTGATCGTCCGGCCCACCGGGGATTCGTTCGGAAACAGATTTTCGGCAATGCCGGCGCCGATCACGCACACCGGCCGACCGCCGTCGGATTCGGCCTGATTGAAAAATCTTCCCGACTCAACGCCCATCCCGCCTGTTTCGAGAAATTGCTCGTTCACGCCGACAAGGAGGATGGCGTCGGAACTTTTATCTCCGTTGCGCACATTCGCCATTCGGTATGCCGCCGGACTGACATGCTTGATCAATGTTGCCTGGTGTTCAATAGCCTTATACTCTTCAAGCATGATATCCTTGCGATTCCGAATCTTCCACCAATCGTCGCTCGCATCCCTCCACGGCCACTTCTGCACGTAGAGCACATCGGCGCCGATCTTCGAGATGCTGTCGTCGACCGTACGCGAGAGTCCCTCGATCGCCGTGCCCATGAGCGTCACAGACACAATGCCGATGACGATGCCGAGCGTCGTGAGCACCGAG
>DATGXR010000408.1:0-13372 GCA_035298825.1 Bacteroidota bacterium | reverse complement strand
TTTCATCGACACATAGATGCGCAGCGTGATATCCGAATATTGCCCGTCCGGAAGTCCCACCACGAGGACGCCGTTCTTTTTTTCCGAAACGACGGAGTTGATGATGTTGTCGTCCGCTTCGATGCGAATGGACTGGGTTTCGGCCTGCGTGAGGTAGACCTTGCCCACTGCCTTGACTGCGATGCCATCACAGACGTCGACAGTCCTGGTTTGCGAAACGATCGTACCCGATCCGCGTATGGTGTCGTCATGACTATTGGTGACTGTGTCTTTGCAGCCGATGAAAATAAGGACAGGCAGGAGGCCTGCGAGCAGGCGTTGTGCGGTATGGAGAAGCATTTCTCCCTCTTTCTTGGTGGTCGAAACAGGATCCCGGATTCACCCGATTTTTTCTTCCCCTTCATACGTAGATTCAGCGCAGGAGTTGCACTTTTTATTGTTCCCTCAACTTGGTAATCGAAAAAATGAATGATATATTAAACTTTTATGAAGAATTTCTATATTGAGATCATCCAAATCAGCATAAGCCATATAATTCAAATATGAAAAGAGCTTATTATTCTGATACAATTGCCCATTTCTGTGATAGTGATCCTCTACAAGTGTTTGGAGTCTTATCTAGCAATGACAAATTTTCAACAGGAATGGAACAGAAAGATGCCTGGCTTGAGGAAATCAAGATACTACAGCATATCTTGACAACCTATCAAGGATCAGTTTTCTTTGAGTATTCAATTCCACGAATGGGAAGAAGAATTGATGTTGTTGTAATCATAGGACCAGTTATTTTTATTCTTGAATTTAAAATAGGAAAGAAAAATTTCAAAGCTTCTGATTACGATCAAATAATGGATTATGCCCTTGACTTAAAAAATTTTCATGAACCAAGTCATAATCAATTCATTGCACCAATTCTTATTGCGACTCATGCAAAATCAGCTTTTCGTGCAATTTCCGTTACTCCTCAAGATGATAAGTTTCTCTTTCCTATCAAATGCAATGAACAATTACTTGGGCAAGTGATAAAAGAGGTCTTACATTTTACAGATGGAATTGATATTGATCCGATATTTTGGGAGAGCGGTCGGTATTGTCCGACGCCAACGATTGTTGAAGCGGCAATGGCATTATACCGCGGCCATTCTGTCGATGAAATATCTCGGAGTGATGCAAGCGCTATCAACCTAAGTCAAACTTCAGAAGCAATATCGGAAATAATTCGATTCTCTCAGAGCAACGCATGCAAATCTATTTGCTTTGTCACAGGGGTACCGGGTGCCGGTAAAACTCTAGTAGGGCTAAATATTGCAACGCAACATATTAATAAGGCAAATGATCTTTACAGTGTTTTTCTCTCTGGAAATGGTCCACTTGTTGCCATTCTTCGTGAAGCCCTAGCACGTGATAAAGTTCGAAGTGAAATGGAGCATGGCAGGAAGAAACGGAAGGGCGAGGCGATGAGCGAAGTGAAAATGTTCATCCAAAATGTTCACAACTTTCGCGATAGTTGCCTTGTTGATTTATCTCCGCCAATCGAACATGTCGCATTATTCGATGAAGCTCAACGTGCATGGGACCTACAGCAGACTCGTAATTTCATGATACGGAAAAAGAATAAACCGAATTTCTCACAATCGGAACCTGAGTTTCTTATTTCATGTCTTGATCGCCATAAAGAGTGGGCGGTTGTTGTCTGTCTTGTGGGAGGAGGTCAGGAGATCAATACAGGAGAAGCCGGCATCGGTGAATGGATGAGATCAATACAAACATCATTCCCCCACTGGAATATATATATATCATCACGTCTTCATGATAGCGAATATGGCGCCGGGAAATTACTCGATGAAATTCGATCGAACAAGAATGTAATGATTAAAGATGAACTTCATCTTTCTGTCTCGATGCGTTCATTCAGGGCAGAGAATGTCTCTTTGTTGGTAAAGCAATTGCTAGATCTTGATCAGATTGAAGCTCGAAAAACTTTAGCAGCGATCGGTCAAAATTATCCGATTGTGCTTACACGAGATATGGTAAAAGCAAAGAAATGGTTAAAAGATCAGGCTCGAGGCACCGAACGATATGGGATTTTGGTCTCGTCGCAGGCTGAACGACTCAAGCCGCATGCTATCGACGTGAAATCTCCGATGAATCCGATCCATTGGTTCTTGAATGAAAAAGATGATATCCGATCATCCTACTATCTTGAGGCTGTAGCAACAGAATTTGATGTGCAGGGACTGGAACTGGATTGGGCTTGCATAACATGGGATGCTGATTTCCGATATACCGCCAAAGGATGGGAGCACAAATCTTTTTGTGGAAACAAATGGTACAATATCAAAAAGGAAGAACGGAAAACATATCTTAAAAATGCCTATCGCGTGCTTCTGACACGTGCACGGCAGGGAATGGTGATTGTTGTTCCACCGGGCGATCCGGAAGATCAGACAAGGAATCCTGCATTCTATGATCCCACTTTCCAATATATAAGTGAAATTGGGTTTAAGTTAATATAATCGATCATCTTCTCTCATTAAGGATAATCAACTTGAAGTAATACAAAGGGCGGCCTTCGAATGAAAGCCGCCCTTTGTATTGAAAAATCTTAAACCGATGTTGCGTTACGCCGACTTGCGCTCCTCGATGACGTAGATCGGTTCCGCGCCCTTCGTGATCGTCTCCTCGGTGATGACGCACTTCGTGACGTTCGCCTTCGAGGGGAGTTCGTACATGATATCCGTCATGATGTTCTCGAGAATCGAGCGCAACGCGCGGGCGCCTGTGCCTCGCTTGATCGCCTTCTTCACCACAGCGCGCAGCGCGTCGGGTTCGAATTCGAGGTCCACGCCTTCATACTTCATGAGCTTCTGGTATTGCTTCACCAGCGCATTTTTTGGCTCGGTCAGGATGCTCATCATCGCCTCTTCCGACAGCGACTTGAGCGTCGTCAGCACGGGCAGCCGTCCGACGAATTCGGGGATGAGTCCGTATTTCAACAGATCGTCGGGCTCCACCTGCTTCAGATATTCGTCGGTCGAATATTCCTTCGTGCTCTTGATCTCGGCCTCGAAGCCCATCCGATTCTGATTGATGCGCTTCCCGATGATCTTGTCGAGCCCCACGAACGCGCCGCCGCAAATGAACAGGATGTTCTTCGTGTTCACGTTGATCAGCGCCTGCTCGGGATGCTTGCGGCCGCCTTTGGGCGGAACGCCGGCAACTGTGCCTTCAAGGATCTTCAGCAACGCCTGCTGCACACCCTCACCCGACACGTCGCGCGTGATCGATGCGCTGTCGCTTTTGCGCGTGATCTTGTCGATCTCGTCGATGTAGACGATGCCGCGCTCGGCGCGCTCGACGTTGAAATCAGAGTTCTGCAGGAGATACACGAGAATCGTCTCCACGTCGTCTCCCACGTATCCGGCTTCGGTGAGCGTCGTGGCGTCGGCGATCGCGAAGGGGACATCAAGGATCCTCGCGAGCGTCTGCGCCAGCAGCGTCTTGCCTGTGCCGGTCGAACCGATCAGCAGCACGTTGCTTTTTTCGATCTCGACATCGTCGAACGTGCTCAGATGGTCCTGCGTGTCGATGCGCTTGTAATGATTGTAAACGGCGACGGACAGGGTCTTCTTCGCCTCGTCCTGGCCGATCACGTAATCGTCAAGCGCCGCCTTCAGCTGCATGGGCGTCATCTCGGCCTTCGAGCGGATCTTGCGCGTCTTTACCGAGGCGATGTTGTTGCGGATGATGTCCACCGATGTCGCGATGCACATATCGCAAATATACACGTCCGGTCCCGCGATGATGCTCGCCACCTCTTCGGCCCGTCTGCCGCAGAAGGAACATTTGATCTTATCGTCGCTTTTTGATTTATGGCTCATGGCCTGTTATTTTTTGATCTCTGCGATCTTTTTAGTGAGGATGCCGTCGATGATGCCGTATTCCTTGGCCTGTTCGGACGACATGTAATAATCCCTGTCCGTATCGTGCGAAATGACGTCGACAGTTTTCCCGGTATGATAGGCGATGATTTCGTTGAGACGTTTTTTCGTCTTCAGGATTTCTTCAGCCTGGATGCTGATGTCGCTTGCCGTTCCCTGCGTACCGCCCCAGGGCTGGTGGATCATGATGCGCGCGTTCGGCAGCGCCTTGCGCTTTCCGCTTGCACCAGCAAGAAGAAGCATTGCGCCCATGCTCGCGGCCATGCCGACGCAGATCGTCGAAACATCGGGCCGGATGTACTGCATCGTGTCATAGATTGCCAGTCCGGCCGAAACAGATCCGCCCGGAGAATTGATATAGAGATGGATATCCTTATCGGGATCTTCCGATTCCAAAAACAACATCTGTGCAATGGCCAGGCTCGCCACCGTATCGTCGATCGCCGTGCCCAGGAACACAATGCGTTCCTTCAACAAGCGTGAAAAAATATCGTAGGCGCGTTCACCGCGGCTGGTCTGTTCGACCACCATCGGCACCAGCTGATTGTAGAGCTCGTACGGTTTCGTCTTCTGCATGCTCTCTGTTCCTTTCATTCGTTCCCGTTTACTTTCGTTGAAAGTTGAACGGGCGCCGCTCACGCTCAGGCTCACGCCTCGACTGCGGCGACCGTCTTCGTTGTGATCACGGCGCTGTCCTTGATGAGTTTCATCAGCTTGTCCGATAAAATCTTCTCGGAGACCGTGTCTGACTCTTTATAATATTTCACAAGACGCTCCTTGTCGATGCCCGATTTCGGAGCAATCTCTTCGGCGAGCTTCTCGATGTCTTCGTCCGTCACCTGAATGTTCTCTTTGGCAAGCAGCTGCTCGCGAATGAGCATCCATTTCGCTTCCCATGTCGCGCCTTCGCGATATGTGTCGCGGTATTTCTTTGTGTCGAATCCGCGCGGAAGCTCCTTGCCCGGCTGCTGCGATTTCACATCCTCGATGTACGCATCGAGCACGCTTTCTGTGAGCGACGCAGGGACGGTGAATGCGTAAGGCTCGACCACTTTTTTCAGCAACTCGGATTCAACCGCCTTATCGTTGCGCTCGGTGTAATATTTTTCGAGGCTCTCGCGAAGATCCTTCGTGTACTCGTCGATTGTCTTGAACCGGTCGTAGCTTGCCTTTGCGGCGAACTCGTCGTTCAATTCGGGCAGCACCGGCTTCTCGATCTTCTTCACGGTGATCTTCAGGTGTACTTTATGGACGTGATCGCCGTGCGCATGTTCCAATTCAACATCGGCCGTCTTTCCAACCGGCGTCGATTTCAATGCGGCCACGATTTCTTTCTCGAGCTGGGGCTCGTAGAGCGGGAAACGGACATCCTTGCGCGAATGCGCAGGAATGATGTTTCCTTTTTCGTCAAATTCTTCTGTGTCGGCAGTGACGATGTATTCCTCGCCGTCGACAGACTGGGCTTCCTCATACGTCGCAAAATAACGGCGGCGGTGCATCAGTTCCTTTTCATACGCCTGCTCGTCGAACGCGATGACTTCGGCTTCGACCTGCGTGCCGCGGAAATCCTTGGCTTCAACGACCGGCTTCGTCTCATACTTGATCGTAAACGAAAGGGGGGTACCCGGTTTGAATTGAAGGTCGGTCATAATGGGCGTGCCGATCGGATTGATCGAACGTTCCTTCAGTTCATTCTTAAACACCTCGTTTGTAATCTCATCAACCGCCTTGTACTCGATCTCCTCTCCGAACAGCTTCTTGATCATCGGCAGCGGCACTTTCCCTTTCCTGAATCCCTTGATCTCGATCATCGGGACGGCTTCTCTATAGGCTTTGTCGAAATGGGGAGCGAGGTCTTCCACGCTCATGGAACAGGTGAATTCGCTTGTGCAGTCGTTGAGGTTTTTGATGGATACTTCCACTACGTTACTCCTTAGATTGGTATGAATCGGGATTTTGCTTTTCAAAATACGAAAAAAAGACGGCATAATCAACGCGTCCTGCTTCTTTTCGCGAGAAGGGTCGGAAGGCTTGCCGTTCGCCGTTCTTTGGCGTATATTATGAAAATTTACGCGAAGGAGACACGCGGTCACGCGAAAGGTCGTCTCACACTGCTTTGTACACTTATACTCATAACGATGAAAAGCTCCTCCCAGGTTCCTTTTACACAGCATCTGTTCGAAACCTACGAAAAATACACCGCTGCTGATATCACCACCAATCGTATCTCTCACGCATCAGTGATGTCGCATATCGACCGGTTCACCGAATCGCTGAACGGCATCATGACGGTCGAGGACCTCGGCCGCTCGGCCGAAGGCCGCGCCATCAAACTGCTGAAGCTCGGCGCCGGATCGACAACGGTCTTTATGTGGTCGCAAATGCACGGCGATGAGCCCACGGCCACGATGGCGCTGATCGATATGCTTTCGTATATCCGTGACAACCGCGAGACTCCCGAGGTGAAATCGATTCTGGCGGGAGTGACGATCCTCATTCTGCCGATGCTGAATCCCGACGGAGCGGAACGCTTCCAGCGCCGCACCGCCCTCGGCATCGATATGAACCGCGATGCGGCACGGTTGCAGACGCCTGAAGCGCAGATCCTGAAGAACACGCGCGACCGTTACAATCCGCAGATCGGTTTCAATCTGCACGATATGGATACGCGCTTTACCGTGGGAACGAGCGATAAGGTTGCCGCGATCGCGCTGCTGGCGCCTGCGTTCGATCATGCAAAGACGGATAATCCCGTTCGCGCCCGCGCCAAGAAGGTCGCTGCCACGCTCGCCGATATCTTCAACCAGTATCTTGAGGGACACATTTCGCGGTACGACGATTCATACGATCCGCGCGCATTCGGTGACAGGGTTCAGGGGTGGGGGACAAGCACGGTGTTGATCGAATCGGGAGGATGGAAAAACGATCCCCGGAAAATGTTCCTGCGGAAGGTGAATTGTGTGGCATATCTGAGCGTGCTCCAGGCGATCGCCACGGGATCGTATGAGTCATCGGACGTCGCGCGCTATGAAACCCTGAATGAACACAGGCGCGGGTTGTACGATATGATCGTTGAAAAGGTGACGCTGAAATTCGAGCACGATATGCCATCCGTTGTGGCGGATCTCGGCATCGATATCAGTGAAATCCTCCACGCAGGCGCGATCCGGACCGAGGCGCGCATCATGGATATCGGTGATCTTTCGCCGTTTCATGCGTTCGAACGCGTTAATGCCGAAGGGATGGCGATCGATGCTTCAACGATGAAACTTGAAAGCATCGTCGATTTGGATAAACTGAGATCTCTGATCGGAAAATAATTTGCGCGTATGATGATGCGCGCGTGCGGTAAGAGGGGGTATGGTTTTTCTCTGCGTGCATGTGCAAGGACACGAGGGACAATGGGGAAGATTGTTACTCTCCGCGCGCATGAGTATGGGTGCGAGAGATAATGGTTACTCTGCGCGCGCAAGCAGAGGGGCCACTCGCTTCCAGATCAGCGCGTGTATCGCGTCGACGCTCTGAGCGCCGTCGATCACCGCAAAACGCCCGGGCTCGGCGTGCGCCATCTCGAGGTAACCGCGGCGGACCTTGTCGTAGAACGCCCGGCCGCTCAGTTCCATCCGGTCTGCATCGGCGCCTGTCAGTTTTTTTCGCCGCACGAGTTCATCAAGATCCAGATCGATCATGAATGTCACGTACGGCATCACTCCCTGCGTCGCCGCTGCGTTGATCGCGCGGATCGATTCCATCGGAAGTCCGCGGCCGTAGCCCTGATAGGCGGTGGACGAATCGACATACCGGTCGGCAATCACCACGCTCGAGGCGGCAAGGGCGGGACGGATGACTTCGTTGACTACCTGCGCGCGCGCGGCCGAGAACAGTAAAAATTCTGTCGTTTCATTCATTCCGAGATGCTTCTTGTCGAGCAGGATCTCGCGTATGCGCTCCGAGATCACCGTGCCGCCGGGTTCGCGAAGAACAACGACTTCGATGTTGAGCGATGTGAGCCGTTCGGATAATAATGTGATCTGTGTCGTTTTGCCCGAGCCGTCGAGGCCCTCGAATGAAATGAACATTGCTGCGTTATCCTGTCTGTGTCTTCGGTGGAAAGAGTGACATCATGGTACGGACTTTTGTCCGGTGAAGCAAGGATGAACGCGCCGTGTTCTGTTGATTTTCTTCTCCAATGTTGGTATACTAATTCGGTTGTTTTTGTACCCTATCATACATACACAGGAGGTTTATCATGGATAGCACCACGCCCGTACCTGAATCAGCCGAGGAAATGTCTTTCACCGATAAAATGGTCAACGTGATCTCCGCTCCCGGAGAAGTCTTCTCCTATGTTGCGCGAGAAGGGAAAAAATCTTCCAACTATTCAATTCCGCTGCTTCTGTCGATCATCGTGAGTGTGCTGTTCATGTTCGTCGTCTTTTCACAGCCCGCCATCAAAGAGGAAATGAGCGCGCAGCAGGAAAAAGCGCTTCAGAAACAGGTCGACGAGGGAAAGATCACGCCTGAACAATATGACCGTGCACGTGAAATGACTCCGGGCGCGGGATCGCCGATGTTCCTCATTTTCGGATCGCTGGGCGTCGTGATCGTGACGATCATCATGCTGTTCGGAACCGCGCTTGTCTATTGGCTCGTTGGAAAGTACGCATTCCATGCCGATGTCCCCTATGGGAAAGTCGCCGAAGTGGTCGGACTTTCTTCGTATGTTATGATCATTGGCAGTGTCATCACGATGGTCATCGCGATCGCGATGGGATCGATCAATGCGGGTCCTCATCTCGGCCTGCTTGTGGGGAATGCATTCGATCCGATGAACAAGGTGCATAAGCTTCTTGCGAGCGTGAATATTGTAACGCTCTGGTACCTGGCAGTGGTCGCCATCGGTCTGTCAAAGATCTTTTCAATTCAAACCTCGAAGGCATTCATTACAGTCGGTATCCTGTGGGTCCTGTTCGTCGCTGCGACTGTCGGATTCACTTTCGGCGGATAATTTTGTTTTTGCACAACTGTGATTCATGAAAAATTTATTCCTCGCTTCTGCTCTCGTCCTGTGTTCCGCTTTTCTGCATGCACAGGATCGGTTCTTTCTTTACGGGAAAATACTCGGCGCCGACGGAACTCCAATTCCGTCGGCGCAGGTGTCTTATTCAACAGCGATCGACCGGCAGCAAGTGGCCTCGACGGAAGCCGGTCCCGACGGAAGCTTCAGGCTCGTCATTTCGGGCGCGGACCTTGCACTGCTGAAATTTTCGGCGCCAAGGCACGACTCCCTCATGCTTCCCCTTCTCCTGACGACTGTCCAGCGCACAATGAGCGTGACGGTGCGTCTCAACGGACCCGGTCCCGCTGATTCGATCCCGGCCCAGCATGGGGTCTATGTGCCGTTGCATATCAAGGATGAGAATACGGAACTCGGCATCGCCGTCCGGCTCCTGACAGCGATGATGGAAGAGAAGGGACTGGACTCGGCGGGGAATTTGATTGTGCCCGGCCGCGGTCTTCAGCGGCGCAATCCGGACAGTCTGCTTGTCTCGCTATCGGATCGCATCATGGGTGAACAGGATCCGATTCATCGTGAGATCCTGCTGATTCGCTACATTCAGGTGCGCGCCAATGCAAAGCGCGAAGGAACAGCGGTGATGCGGAAGATGGCGCTCAATCTCGTCGAACCCGCTTCGCCTCTCTGGTCGCTTGTTCCCGGACTGCTGCGAACACAGGGACGTCCATGGCCCGAGTTTGCAGAGTATGTGCGGCGCGTCCGTGCCCGCACGCATGATCCCGAACTGAAGCAATGGATCGATGCCGCTCCGCATTGATGCGCGATCACACCATTAATCGGCCAATCGAAGAGAGCGTGAACGATCGCTACGGCGTAGGATCGCCGCACCCGCGACAAAAAAAGCAACCCCAAGGGGTTGCTTTTTTTGTATGCCTTCTGGCGGCTGCTCGGCACAACACTCGCCGGTCGACTCACATCGTGCTTTGGGGATCGACGTCGACGATGAGCCGGATGCCGCTGCGCTTGCCGACTGTTGCGAGCATGTCGTAGTACACTCGCCGTACGGCGGCGCGCGCCTGCGATCCGTTCTTGTCCAGTTCGGAATTTGATTTCACAAGAAGCTGCCAGCGGTAATTGTTCATGATTTTCGAGATGACCGCCGGCGCCGGTCCCAGGATCGTGATGGACGGATAGACGGCCGCAAGGCGTTGTACAAATTCCTCGGCCGCATGCTGTATCTTCTGTTCGATGTGCCCTTTGAGTTCAACGAGAATCACGCGCGTGTAGGGGGGATAATTCGCGCCGCAGCGGAACTCGATCTCCTCATTGTAGAATCCGATGAAGTCGTGCGTCACCACATGCTTGAGCGCGTAATGCGTCGGCTGCATCGTCTGGATGACGACCTCGCCCGTCAGCGCGCTTCGTCCGGCTCGTCCCGCCACCTGTGTCAGCAGCTGGAACGTCCGTTCGGCCGAACGGAAATCGGGCAGCGACATCTGTGTATCGGCCGAGATCACCCCAACGAGCGTCACGCGCGAGAAGTCCAATCCTTTTGCGACCATCTGCGTGCCCAGCAGAATGTCCGCTCCTCCTTCGCCGAACTGCCTGAGCATCTTGTCGTGCGCTCCTTTGCGTGTCGTGGTGTCGAGATCCATCCTCAACAATTTCGCTTCAGGAAAGAGCGCCGTCACATCCTGCTCGACGCGCTGCGTGCCGAGACCGTGCATTTTCATGTTTGCACACTTGCACTGCGGGCAGACAGTCGGGACGGGCTTGACGCGTCCGCAGTAATGGCAGCGCAGATGCTTCTTCGTGAGATGGTACGTATATGTGACCTCGCAGCGATCGCATCGCTCAACATACCCGCAGTCGTCGCACTCGATGAACGGCGCGAAGCCGCGTCTGTTCTGCAACAAAATGATGCCTTCTTTTTTCTCCAATCGTTCGCGCATCTTTTCTTCGAGCAGTTTCGAGATGCCGTGGAATTCTCCCTCGAACGCCTTTTTCCCGATGTCCCTGGCGCGCACTTTCGCCTCGGCAAATCTCCGCTTGTGTTCGTCGCTCATGTTCACAATCGTGATGGCGGGAAGCCGCGCTGTATCGATGCGATCCGGCAGCTCGAGCAGAACGTACTTGCCGGCCTTTGCATTCGTGTAGGTTTCAAGCGAAGGGGTGGCCGAGCCGAGCACAACCACCGCGCGCTCGAACATGCCGCGCACGATCGCCGCATCGCGCGCATGATAGCGCGGCATCGCGTCGAACTGCTTGTACGACGATTCGTGTTCCTCATCGACGACGATGAGCCCGATATTCGCGAGCGGGGCAAATAACGCCGAGCGGGGACCGATGACGATCTTGTACTTGCCCTCGCGCGTCAGACGCCACGCGTCGTACCGCTCGCCGATCGACATCCGGCTGTGCATGACGATGACGCTGTCGCCGAAGTGGGCGCGGAAGCGCCGCACGGTCTGCGGTGTGAGCGAAATTTCGGGAACAAGGACGATGGCCGTTTTCCCCTGGGCGAGGACCGCTCGGAGCGCCTCGATATACACCTGCGTCTTGCCGCTGCCGGTGATGCCATAGAGCAGAAACGTCTGTGCCGCGTTCGATTGCGACGCGCTGATGATCGTTTCGGCCGCCTCGCGCTGTTTCGCGTTGAGTTGTATGGCGCGCTGCTTCAACTCGTCATCGGCGCTCATCTCATACGCTGTGCGTTCAATGTCGCGTTCCTCGATCTCGATCAGACCGCGCTCAACGAATGTGCGGACGATCGCAGACGACGTTCCGGTTGCTTTCATGAATTCCGGCACGCTCTGCCAGTCGATGCCCGATGTGCGCAGATACGCAAGCGCCGCCGTCTGTTTCGCGCCGCGCACTTCGGCCGTTTCGACTTCGGGCAGGCAGCGCAGAAATCGCTCGTGTCTGACATTTGCTTTTTTCGGCGCGAGGTGCTCCTCGATCGTGACGAGGCCCGATTGTGCAAGCGCAGAGACGATCGCTCCGGGCGCCCTGAGTCCCGTCAGTTTCTGCAGCTGAAGGATTGTGAGTGCGCTTTTTACACGAAGCGTCTCGACGATCTTCCGACGCGAACTCGACATCCTCGCCAGCTCCGCTTCCGACGGAAGGCATGCGAGCGTCACGATTCTCTTGCTCGATTGGCCGATGCCCTGCGGAAGGAAAATGCGAAGGGTCTCGCCGATGGGCGAGCAGTAATATTCGGCAAGCCATGCGCCGAGCTTCAGCAAGCATTCGGAGAGAACAGGGAAGGGATCGAGCACATCGATCACGGGCTTGAGTCCCGTCACATCGGTCGCGTCGGGAAAGTCGAGCACGATGCCGGAACATTTTTTCGTCCCGAAAGGCACAAGCACAAGGCTGCCTTTCTGCACGAGGCCCTCGAACTGTTCGGGAAGAAGATATGTGAATGTCCGGGGCACTGGCACCGGGATCGCGATGTTAACGAGTCTGTGCGTCATGGAAGGTAGGCGGCAAAATATCTCATGACACGTTCCGTCGCTCCGCAATTGGTTTCAACGAACGTGCGGGCGATCGTTCCCGCGCGCATGCGGCGCTCCTCGTCGGCCAACAGCGGGCGGACGACGGAGGCGAACTCGGCACTGGTGGTGATGACAAAGCCGCCGCCGTTTTCAGAAAGCGCGATGGCCTCTTGTGAATTCGTGTGACGCGGACCGAAGATCACGGGTACGCCGAAGATGGCCGGCTCGAGCACGTTGTGTATTCCCTGACGGAAGCTTCCGCCGATGTACACGATATGCGCATATTGGTACAACGGCACCAGCACACCGACGCTGTCGACAATAATTGTTTGCTGGTTTGTATACGCGCCGACTTCCGAAAAACGGATGAATGTCGAATTTCCTTCGAGCCGGCTCTCGAGCTCATCCAAATGCTCTTCGGTCGGCTCGTGCGGAACGATGATCGTCAAAAGACCGGGTTCTTCCTGTTGCAGCGCGAAGAGCGCCGGCAGGATCACCTCTTCGTCTTCGGGCCAGCTCTGGCCGACAATGAAAATCTTCCGCTCTTTCGTGATCGATTCAGGCAGCAGCCGGCGATGGCGCGCATCGGTGGAGCGAATGCGCACCTGATCGAATCTGGTATCGCCGATTGCCTCGATGTGCGCCTTCGTGTTGAATTTGCGGAACGCAGCCGCGTCGCTCTCCGAGACAGTCAGAATGTTCGCGAAGCAGTCATAGAGCGTCTGATGAAATTGCCGCACTCCCGGCCAGAGTCTGGGTGATGTCTCCTTGAGCGTGGCATTGGCTAAAATCAGCGGCACCGAAAGCGCATTCAGGTTCCAGACCATATTCGGCCAGATGTCGTAGCGCACCATGACGGCGACCGTGGGACGGACGATCTCGAGAAAACGAAGCGTGTGCGCGTTCAGATCGTAGGG
>DATGXR010000407.1:0-4171 GCA_035298825.1 Bacteroidota bacterium | reverse complement strand
CGTTCCCCTTGCTGTCGGATGTGACTCGAACGGTGTCGAAGGCATATGGCGGCGTGTATGCGGACTTCGCGGGTGTGCCGCAGTACGAAGCCTCGAAGCGCGCCGTGTACGTGATCGATGAGAAAGGCAAGATCATCTTCACCTGGGTGACCGAAGCTCCCGGTGTCGAGCCTCCGTACGATGAAGTCAGGAAGGCGGTGGCATAATCATGGCTGAACTTCGTGCCGGGAAGAAGGCTCCGGCGTTCACGCTCGAAGGGAGCGACGGAAAAAAACATTCGCTCAAGGAATTTCTCGGGAAGAAAGTGATCCTCTACTTTTATCCGAAAGACAATACGTCGGGGTGCACGAAGGAAGCCTGTTCATTCCGCGACAATCTCGACACGATTGCAGCGAAAGGCGCTGTTGTCGTAGGCGTGAGTCCGGACAGCGTCAAATCGCATCGCTCGTTCATCGAGAAGCAGGGGCTGAACTTCCTCCTGCTGAGCGACGAGAATAAGGACATGCTGGAGCCGTACGGAGTGTGGAAGGAAAAAAGCATGTACGGACGCAAATATATGGGAGTGGAACGTACGACTGTCCTGATCGATGAGCACGGATACATCTCGCACGTCTTCCCGAAAGTGAAGGTCGACGGCCACACCGAAGAAATTTTAGAAGCATTATCATAATCAACAACTCACCATATCTAAAAAGAAAGAGAACACTGTACATGCTGACAATTGGCGATAAATTCCCGGAATTTGAACTCGAGGCATGCGTCTCACGAGAAGATGGAAAAGAATTCAAGAAGATTTCATCATCGGCGGCGCGGACAGAGGGGAAGTGGATGACGATATTTTTCTGGCCCAAGGATTTCACGTTCGTGTGTCCCACTGAGATCAAGGGCTTCAACGACAGGGTGGGCGATTTCCACGACCGTGACTCGGTGTTGTACGGCGGCAGCACGGATACGGCATTCGTTCATCTGGCCTGGCGCAATCATCACCATGATTTGAAGGATCTGAAATTTCCGATGCTCTCGGACCATGCAAAGAACCTGACATCGAAGCTTGGCATTTTGACCGGTGACGATCAGGTGGCGTTGCGCGCCACATTTATCGTCGATCCGGAGAACACGATACGGTGGGTGAGCGTGAACGACCTGAGCGTCGGCCGCAGTGTGGACGAAACACTGCGCGTGCTCGATGCGCTTCAGACGGAGGAACTCTGTCCCTGCAACTGGCAAAAAGGCCAGGCCACGCTGAGCGTCTGACATCATCCGGTCCGTGACTGCGTCTTGTGCATGCGATACGCTCGCATGCACAAGGCGCCAACCGGTTTGTTCACCCCCGCTACTCAATCCAACCGAATTCGCAGTAGACAAAAAAAGAAGTATCGCTGATCGCACTTTGTGTTGCCGCAATCGAAAAAAATATTATATTGACGAAGAGTTTTTCGGAACCTGCGTGCGCCAACAGAGTGTGCGCGGCAATTTTCTCACATACGCGATTTAACTCCAACGAACGGAATATGCCTCCTCTTGTCTACGTCACGCGGCGAGCCCATTTTAGCGCGGCGCACCGATTGTTCAATCCCTCATACAGCAATGAACGGAATGATGAGGTGTTCGACAAGTGCGCGAATCCGAACGGACATGGGCACAATTATTATGTCGAGGTCACGGTAGCCGGATCTCCCGATCCGGAGACGGGGTACGTGATCGACCTCAAGCGTCTCAAGAAGATCATGGATGAGCACTTCATTGCGCACGTCGACCACAAGCACCTGAATGTCGATGTTGCGTTTATGCGCGGCATCAATCCGACGGCTGAAAATATCGCGATCGCATGCTGGGAACAACTTGAACCGCATCTGGGCGGCAGCCGGCTTTTTTCCGTGCGCATCTACGAGACGGAACAGAATTTTTCGGAATATAAGGGAGAACACAGTTGAAACAGAACAAGCCGAAAATGGAGCTCGAAGAGCTCATGCACGATCTTCTTCTCCATCTGAATGAGGATCCAAATCGCGAGGGTCTTAAAAAGACGCCGCAGAGGGTGGCGAAATCGCTCCGCTTCCTCACAAAGGGGTATTCGGAGAACGTAAAGCGCATTGTCAACGGCGCGATCTTCACCGAGAACTACAAGGAAATGGTGATCGTGAAGGACATCGATTTCGTGAGCATGTGCGAACACCATATGCTGCCGTTCTACGGCAAGGCGCATGTCGCGTATATTCCGAACGGCAAGATTATCGGACTGTCGAAGATCCCCCGCATCGTTGATATGTACGCGCGGCGTCTTCAGGTGCAGGAGCGCATGACGCGCGAAATTGCCGAGACGCTCATGTCGATCCTGAATCCGGACGGCGTGGCTGTCGTCGTCGAGGGCCGGCACATGTGCATGATGATCCGCGGCGTGCAGAAACAGCACTCGAGCGCCACGACAAGCGCCATGCTCGGCGTGTTCCAGGAGAACATTAAAACGCGGACAGAATTTCTGACGCTCATCACCAACAAACTTTCGTAAGCGCGCATGGACGTACACACACACATCTGGATCACGGGCGCAAGCCGCGGCATCGGCGAAGCGGCGGCACGGGCATTCGCGCGCGAAGGCGCGCATGTGATCGCAAGCGGAAGGAACGAAGAGGCGCTTCGGCGCACAGTCGACAGCATACGCAGCGCAGGCGGATCGGCCGATGCGCTCTGCGTCGATGTGACTGACGCGGCAAGCGTACGCGCAGCGCACGGATCGATCGTGTCGGGCTTCGGGCGCGTGGACGTGCTTGTGAATAACGCGGGCGTCACGAGCTTCAGGAAATTCGAACAGACGACGCTCGATGAGTTCGATGCGATTGTTGGCACGAACCTGAGGGGATATTTCCTCTGCACGCAGGCGGTGCTGCCGTCGATGCTCGAAGCGCAGCGCGGACTGATCCTCAACGTCCATTCGGTCTCGGCGATCGAAACATTTGCCAATTCATCGGTCTATGCGGCGTCGAAGGCGGGATCGCTGGCGATGATGCGCGGATTGCGCGCCGAAGTACGGAGGCGCGGTGTGCGCGTCGTCGATGTGCTTCCCGGCGCGGTCGAGACAGCGATGTGGAGCGAATCGAACCGCGCCAAACACGGATCGAAGATGATGCAGCCGGAAGATATCGCCGACATTCTTGTGTCGCTCTGTCGTCAGCCCGAGCGGGCGACGACCGATGAAATCATTGTGAGGCCGATCGGAGGGGATCTGTGACAACAGCATGATCGTTCCGCTGCCCGGATCGATCATGCTGTTCATACTTGCCGTCGGTTCAGATCATTGCTCTGCGGGCGGGGGTGTCGGGGCATTCATCGGACGCGGTTGATGCCGCATGATGCCGGGATGTTTCGGCATTCTGCCTTCGCGCATCGCGCGCATCGTGCCGACGCGGAGCGCCTTGACCCAGATTTTTTGCTGATCGGGTGTGAGCAGCTTGTTTGTCTCGAACCATCCGTCAATCCTGTTCATGCGCAGATCCGCTTCGCATTGCGCCACGTCCTTCATTTTCTTTTCAATCGCGGATTTGTCCGGCGTGTCCGACATCAGCAGCGCCCGAAGATCGATCCGAGCCTTCTCCATGTTCGCGCGCAGTTCGACACCGCGCTTTTCCCTTTCAGTTCTGAGCTTGCGCAGATCACTTTTTTGCGAATCGGTCAGATTCAACGAGGCCAAAAAACCATCTTTTCCCTGCAGGTGGCGGCGCGAGTGGGGTGCGTCGGTATCAAACGCGAAAGCGGGCAGCGCGGAACAGAATAATCCGAGCGTAACGGCGATGAGGATCTTTTTCATAAAATGTCTCCTGTGATAAATTGTCGTGAAAGTGTCAGGGCGACGAGAGCGATCTCCCGGATCAGTGTCGCCGTGCCTTTTCTGTATAGACACGAAAAAAAATATTAAGTTTAAATGTTCCTTCTTGCGTCTCACGCCCATTTTGTCTATTTTTTATTATGATCCTTGCTACGATGCCAATATAATACCGTTGTAAACACTCCCGCCTGCTCCGGGCTTCGTCCATGCAGGATCTGGTGGATGTTATTGACATCACAGCATAATACGGTGAACGCGTGAGAACCCAACACATCGCTCGAGTAATCCTTCTTAGCACAATCGTCCTTGTTCTGTCTGGCTGTCAGGTCTTTTCCCCCGTAGGCGATT
>DATGXR010000406.1:0-4956 GCA_035298825.1 Bacteroidota bacterium | reverse complement strand
CGGTTCGCATTGATCGCATTGTCCTGGAACATTGTAATACCGACTGCCACGGCGATACCGACGATGATAACGCCCAAGATGATGAGTAAAAGTTGTTGCTGGCCCATGATGACTCCTTAGTAAGATTTGTGAATGATGATGGAGATGGATGATGTCACTAAAGAATTTGTTAACCGATGTTGAGCTATAGTATTTCAACTACCGTGCCAAATCTCCACATCATGATTTCGCATATATTTTCTGTGAATTTTCGAGGAGTGTATTCCTGGTCCGGTTATTTTTACAGGCAAAGGAAAGAAATGACTGCCATAAATGACACATCCCCCACAGATGCGGCACCAAAGAAGGCGGCATCCATGCGGGGGATGGCTGTATTTCACCGGGTCGAGGAAGACGTGCGTTTACTTCTTGTACGTGGCGAGTCCCTGTTCCACAAGCAGATCATTCACGTTGATCCGTTTCTTCGTATTGTCGTACACCCAAAGCTCGGCAAGGAATGCCCCCTTGGTTTTAATCGTTTCGACTGTCACATCCTGATCCACGACGAGTGACGCGAGGAATTTCTTCCCCTCAAGCGTCTTCTGTGATTTGGATCCTTTTACTTTCGGCGCGGCAATGCGGTTCAGCTTCAACGTCGTGCCGGTGAGCACGATGCCAAAACCCAGATCGAGATACGCGTAGCACGTATCGACGCTTTCCACCTCTGTGATCAGCGCCTTGTAATGATAGAGATTTTCTTTCATCGTATCGTTCCTTTCCTCGCCCAGAGTATGTGTGTGTGTTCCGATACCGTTTTTTAGGCTTGTCGTCCGTGGCATTGCTTGTATTTTTTCCCGCTGCCGCAGGGACACGGATCGTTGCGGCCAATTTTCTCATCGACATGAAGCTGCACAACCTGCTGGGGAGCCGCTGCGGGCGCAGCACCACCGTCCTCGCCGCCTCCGCCCTGAAGCCCCATCCCTGCCGCGCTGTCGTGTTTGAGCGTCATTTGCGAGGGACGCACGGGACGGCGGCGTGTCCGGGTTTCGAACTGCTGCTGCTGTTCGGGGAACAGTTTGAAGATCAGATTAAGCGCCTCTTTGTTGATCATGCCGAGCATCTCGACGAACATCCGATAGGCTTCGGCCTTGTATTCAAGCACGGGATCCTTCTGGCCGTATGCGCGAAGATAAATGCCTTCCTTCATATCGTCCATCTCGCGCAAATGTTCCTTCCAGCGCACATCGATCACCTGAAGCATCGCCATCTTTTCAATCGCGGCCATGGCACCCGCACCGATCATTTCTTCCTTGTGCTTGTAGAATTCTGTGGCCGATGCAACGGCGGTATCCTTCACTCCGGGGGCTCCAAGCTTTTGGAATTCGTCGGGCGTCATCTTCAGATCAACTAGCAGGTTCACACGCAGATCTTCCTTGAGCGCTTCCAGATCGCCGTTATTGTAATAGCCGTCGACCATCTCGTCGATAAATTCCTCAAGCATTGTCATGATGTCGTCTCTCAACCGCTCGCCCAACAACGCATGGCGCCGCTTCGCGTAGATGACTTCACGTTGCTGATTCATCACGTTATCGTATTCGAGCAGACGCTTTCGTATGCCGAAGTTGTTCTCTTCGACTTTTTTCTGAGCGCGCTCGATCGACTTCGTGATCATGCTGTGCTGGATCACTTCGCCTTCCTCAACGCCCAGCCGGTCCATAATGCCGGCAATGCGCTCGCTGCCGAACAGGCGGAGCAGATCGTCCTCGAGTGACAAATAGAATTGCGTCTGTCCCGGATCTCCCTGACGGCCCGCGCGGCCTCTCAACTGGCGGTCGATGCGGCGCGCTTCGTGGCGTTCGGTGCCGATGATGGCGAGACCGCCCGACTCCCTCACGCCGGGTCCGAGCTTGATGTCGGTGCCGCGGCCTGCCATGTTCGTTGCGATCGTGATCGCGCCGGGAAGACCGGCATTGGCCACGATTTCCGCTTCGCGCTGATGCTGCTTGGCGTTCAACACGTTGTGCGGAATCTGTTTCCGCTTGAGCATGCGGCTGATCGTTTCCGAGACTTCAACACTCGTCGTTCCCACGAGCACCGGCTGGCGCTTCGTGCGCAGCTCTTCGATCTGCGCGATAAGCGCGTTGTATTTCTCGCGCTTCGTCTTGTACACAACGTCCTCGAGGTCCTCCCTCACCACGGGCTTGTTCGGGGGAATGACGACGACATCGAGTTTGTAAATCTCGAAAAATTCAGGGGCTTCCGTTTCGGCGGTGCCCGTCATGCCCGCCAGCTTCTTGTAGAGACGGAAGTAATTCTGCAGTGTCACGGTGGCGAGCGTCTGCGTGTCGCGCTCGACTGTCACACCTTCCTTCGCTTCGATTGCCTGATGAAGACCGTCGGAATACCGGCGTCCCTGCAGCAAGCGGCCTGTGAACTCGTCGACGATCATCACCTTGCCGTCTTCGGTCACAACATATTCGTCGTCCTTTTCGAACAGCGCATAGGCGCGCAGCAGCTGCCGCACCGTGTGAATGCGCTCCGAACGCTCGGCATAAAGCGCCGTGATCGCATGTTTACGCTTAGCCTTCTCTTCCGCCCCGATCGTCGTATCGCCCTCGAGCATGCTCTCTTCAGTGCCGATATCGGGAAGCACGAACATTTCCTTGTCCGCGGGTCCGGCCAGAAATTCGCGGCCCTTTTCGGTTAGATCGATCGAGTGATTCTTTTCGTCGATCGCGTAATACATCTCGTCGTCGATCTCGTGCATGCGCTTGTTCGACTCGGCCATGTACACGTTCTCGGTGTCGAGCATCAGTTTTTTAATGCCGCCGTCGGAGAAAAGCTTCATCAATTTTTTGTTCTTCGGATCGCCGCGATGCGCGCGCAGCAGAAGCACTCCCGCCTCGTTGCTTTTCTTTTCATCGGTCACGAGCTTTTCTGCTTCGCCCACGATCTTCGCGATGAATGATTTTTGCATTTGCACAAGCCGTTCGACGGTCGGCTTGATCTCGTTGAATTTCTGATCGTCCACATCGACCGGACCGCTGATGATCAGCGGCGTTCTGGCCTCGTCGATCAACACCGAGTCGACTTCGTCGACGATCGCAAAGAAATGCCCGCGCTGTACCATGTCGTCAGGCGTGATCACCATATTGTCGCGCAGGTAATCGAAGCCGAACTCGTTGTTCGTGCCGTACGTGATGTCCGAATTATACTGAATGCGGCGCGTGGCGGGATCCATATTCGATGTGATGCAGCCGACAGTGAGACCGTGATATTCGAAGATCTTCCCCATCCACTGGCTGTCGCGCAACGCGAGGTAATCGTTCACCGTCACAAGGTGAACGCCTCGGCCCGAAAGCGCGTTCAGAAACAACGGCAGCGTGGCCACGAGCGTCTTTCCTTCGCCCGTGCCCATTTCAGAAATTTTCCCTTGATGCAGCACAATGCCGCCGATGAGCTGCACGTCGAACGGAACCATGTCCCATGTGATCTTCGAGCCCGCGGCTTCCCACGAAGATCCCACAAGGCGTCGGCATGTTTCTTTGACCACTGCGAATGCCTCCGGCAAAAGCGCGTCAAGCTCTTCCTTCACGATGTCGAGCCATTCCTTCTCGAGCTCGTCGATGCGCGTGAATGTCTTCTCCCTGTCAACCGCAGGATCGCCCGTGGCGAGCGATTCACGAAGTGTGCGGAGCTCCTCGTCCGTTTCCTTCACCGCCTCGGCAATGCGCGCGCGGAAGCCCGCCGTGACGGCCTTGAAGTCGTCGTCGCTAAGCGATTGGTATTCTTCGAAATGTTGGTTGATCTCATTCACAATGGGCAGCATTGTCTTTACATCCGCATCGTGCTTGCTGCCGAATAATTTGCTGAAAAACGATAACATTGAAGTCCTTTGGATTATGATGGTACGTATGGAGTATTGTAATATACAGAGAATCCAAGAGAGTATCAACGCAGTATGCCGATGAACGTATGCCAGCGGACCGAAAATCAAATAAACCAGCCTATCTCGGCAACTGAAAAAACGCGGGCGGATTAAAGAGTCGCTGGCGTGTGGATTCGCATCGTGTAATTTTCTTTCAAGCGAATGATACAACTACTTAGCGGGTTGGCGTGATATATTGTGAAGTGTCGATTGTTTTTCAGCACATCATTGAGTATTTTTATTCGTGTCCATAATTCCAATTGCAGCCCACCGACAGATCAGCACGCACACATATATGAAATTTGCATCGTTCGATCTCGAGATTGCGAAAGTCATAGAGAACGATACACCAGACTGGCGATCGATGACACCGCTCGGCATCACCTGCGCCGCCGTCGCGCTCACAGGATGCGACGATCCCCGCTTCTGGCATGGAAGACCAAAACTCACACAGGAAGAATGCTGCAAACTTGTTGCTGACCTTCAGGCGATTGTCGCCGAGGGCTATACGCTCCTGACCTGGAACGGCTCGTCGTTCGACTTCGCCGTGCTCGCCGAAGAATCGGGAATGTACAGGGAATGCGTCGAGCTCAATGCGATGCACATCGATATGATGCTGCTCGTCACATTTGTGAAGGGATATTTTCTAGGTCTGCAAAAAGCGCTCATCGGGGCGGGACTCGCGGGCAAGCTCAAGCATGTGACACTGAACGATGGAACTCCGCTCACTGAAATGAACGGCGCGCTCGCCCCGAAGCTCTGGGCCCAGGGTGAATGCGACGCGGTTCTCTCATACCTTCGCGACGACGTGCTGCAGCCGCTCCTGCTTGCAGAGCATATCGAACGGGAAAAGAAAATCCGCTGGACAAGCAACGCCGGCAAACCGCAATTTGTCGCCGTGCCGAAACTGCTCACGGTCCGCGAATGCTTCTCGCTCCCCATCCCCGATACGTCGTGGATGAAGGATCCGCCATCGCGCGGACATTTCATCGAATGGACGATTCCGTATCTTCCCTGCCCTTCCGAACAATTCTACCCGGGTCTCGTCG
>DATGXR010000405.1:0-1554 GCA_035298825.1 Bacteroidota bacterium | reverse complement strand
GAGCCGTGTGCAGTAACGACGGAACAGAACGAGTGCTCAGATATGAAAATTCCAATCATCAGGAATTGGATCTTATCATGAGAGTGTATGATAACGGCATTGCATTTTCATACCGCTTCCCCGCGCACTCCGATTCTGTCGTTACAATCACGAAGGAAACCACAGCCTTCGTTGTTCCTGAAGGCGTCACGCGGTGGATGCAGCCCTATACGGTGGCGTATGAGGATTTTTTCCCGATGAGCCAAACGGGTCGCGGCAACCAGAAAGAACAGGAGTGGGGACTGCCCGCGCTTCTTAAATTTCCGGACCGGATGCTCTATGCGCTCATTTCGGAAGCCAATGTGAGCGAACGTCATTGCGCAACACGGCTGTGCAATCTCGCCGATGCCAATGTCTATCAGGTCATGTATCCTCCTGCAAGAAAGACATTCAACCAGACGGGCGTCGTGACGACATTGCCATGGACATCCCAGTGGCACACGATCCAGCTTGGGACGTTGGGCGATATTGTCGCATCGACGCTCATCACCGATGTGAGCGCGCCGAGTATGTTGAAGCACACGGAATGGATTCAACCTGGAAGCGTGTCCTGGATCTATTGGGCGAATAACCATGGCTCGAAGGATTATCGGACGGTTGTCGACTATGTCGATTTGGCGGTCGAGATGCATTGGCCGTACGTGCTGATCGATTGGGAGTGGGATGTGATGACAAATGGCGGCACGATCACCGATGCCGTGAAGTATGCACGGAGCAAGGGCATCAAGGTGATGATGTGGTATAATTCCGGCGTGAGCTGGCTCGATCCGACGCCGGTTGACCGAATGCTCACGCATGAAAAACGTGTCCGCGAATTTGCCTGGCTCGATTCGATCGGCGTCTCCGGCATCAAGGTTGATTTCTTTGCCGGCGACCAACAGGATATGATGAAATTCTATCTCGATATCCTGAAGGATGCGGCAGAATCTCGTCTGATGGTGAATTTTCATGGCGCGACAGTGCCGCGCGGATGGGCAAGAACCTGGCCCAATCTGATGACGATGGAAGCAGTCTATGGAGCCGAATGGTACAATAACCGGCCCGATCTGACGCACAAGGCTGCCGCTCACAACACGACACTGCCGTTCACGCGAAACGTGATCGGCTCGATGGATTATACACCTGTGACGTTTTCAAATTCACAGCATCCGCACATCACCTCATACGGCCACGAACTTGCCCTCTCGGTTGTCTTCGAATCAGGCCTTCAGCATTTTGCCGATCGTCCCTCGGCATATCGTGCGCTGCCGGGTGAAGCGAAAGAATTTTTGAAAACAGTACCCGTGAGCTGGGACGATACGAAACTCCTTGACGGCTATCCGGGAGAAAAAGTGGTTATCGCGCGAAGAAAAGGATCTCAGTGGTACATTGGCGGCCTGAACGGAAAGGATGAAGCGCAGACGCTGGACGTCGATCTTGCTTTTCTTGACAAGGGACGGTTTTCGATGCAGGTGATGAAAGACGGAGCCGATTCGACGTCCTTCGCCTTCGAAACGAAACAGATCAAGGCTGGAG
>DATGXR010000404.1:0-1770 GCA_035298825.1 Bacteroidota bacterium | reverse complement strand
GCAATGGGATTCGTGCAGCAAACGGCGTTGCTTGCCGAAAAAATGAACCATCATCCGGATATTGATATTCGATACAACAAGGTCACTTTTGTGCTCTCGACGCACAGCGCAGGCGGCCTGACAGCGAATGATTTCGAACTGGCCAGAGAGATCAACACGTTATAGGCCGCGCCGACACAGGAACATTCACGCTTTATATTTTTTCATTATTTATCGCCGAGTTCACTTATGCGTTTACCCAAAGAAGACCTTCTGAAAATATTCAGGGAAACCAACGCGTACCTTGAAGGTCATTTCGTCCTCACGTCGGGCAATCACAGCCCGAATTATTTCCAGTGCGCGAAGGTCCTGCAGTACCCGCGCTATCTTCATTTGTTCGCGGGCGAGATTGCGAAACACTTCGAGTACAGCGAGATCGAGCTCGTCATCGCTCCGGCTGTCGGCGGCATCGTTGTCGGCACGGAAGTGGGACGGATGCTCGGCGCACGGACGATTTTCGCCGAACGTGAAAACGGCGTGATGACGCTCAGACGCGGATTCGAGATCATCAAGGGCGAACGCGTGCTCGTTGTCGAAGATGTCGTCACCACGGGCGGTTCGGTGCACGAGGTGATTTCGCTCGTTGAGAACGCGGGCGCCATCCTGGCAGGCGTCGGTTACTGCGTCGACAGAAGCAACGGCACGGTGAAATTCGATGCGAAAACGTTTTCCGTGCTCGAAATGGATGTCGTGAAATATGCGCCGGATGAAGTCCCGGCATGGCTCGCCGAGATTCCGGTCTCGAAGCCTGGAAGCCGGGGATTGAAGTAGGCATGCAGACGATTTCGACGGTGGTTATGTACAATATCAATGTCATATTCGAGGTGTTGCACCGCATGCTCGGCGACGGTCCGCTCTATCATAGCGTGATGGCGTGCTTCATCTTTACGGTGGCGCTTGTGTGCGGCAAAGTGTTCAAGTTTTTTCTGAACACGACGGGCCGCCGGTTGATCCGCAAGACGAAAAGCGATCTTGACGACAAGATCCTCGCGATCATCGTCTCGCCGCTGATGCCCGTGGCCGCGGTTACCGGCGCGTATTACGGTCTGCGCGAGCTGCGGATGGGCGTCGATTCGAACAACGCCGGCTTCCACGGCGTTATCGACGGCGCCAATGCGGTGCTCTTCATCCTGAGCGCTCTCATCATCACGGTCATCGTCATTCGCATCCTCTCGACGATCATCGTGCATATGATGGAGAACTACAGCCGCAATAACGATGCGTCGCTTCATCAGGCGCTGACGCCGCTGATGAACCGCGTGCTCACGTTCGTCGTCGCCGCGCTGGCCATTATCATCGTGATGGACCACTTCGGGCAGAATGTGAACAGCCTGCTGACGCTCCTTGGCGCCGGTTCGCTGGCACTTGGCCTTGCGGCTCAGGACACGATTTCGAATATGATCTCGGGTTTCGTCATCATGATCGACCGTCCGTTCCATATCGGCGACCGCATCAAGATCCCGACGGGCGAGGAGGGCGACGTCTACGAGATCGGCATGCGATCGACGACGATCCTCGATTTCGATCACAATCTGATCGTCGTGCCGAATAACGATCTGATCCGCACGCGCATCGTGAATTATTCATATCCGTCGCCCGAACACCGCGTGATTGTCGATGTGAGCGCCGCCTTCGGCACCGATATCGACGCGATGAAGGCTCTCATGCTCGAGGCCGCGCAATGTCATCCCGAGGTGCTGCTCGAACCGGTACCCGAGGTGTTTCTTGTGA
>DATGXR010000403.1:0-6684 GCA_035298825.1 Bacteroidota bacterium | reverse complement strand
GGTTCAGAGCGCCGCCCTTACAAGGCGGAGGTCCACGGTTCGATCCCGTGAGCGTCCACAGAAATGATTCGATCAAGGCGGCTCTCTTCAGAGAGCCACCTTTTTTTTGATCGGTGTCCTTCGATCCGAACCGGAATATTATTGCTTCTCATTTCAACAACAATAATCTCTTCGTGTTTGTCCAGGCGCCGGCCTGAAGCCGGTAAAAATAGATGCCGCTCGGAATTCCCGACGCATCCCATTGCCTCGTGTAGACGCCGGGAAGGAAATCGCCAGCAGCGATAACGGCAACCAATTTTCCGAACAGGTCGTAGATATTCAACGAGACATATTGCTTTGCCGGAACGGCGAATGAAAATGTGGTTGTCGGATTGAAGGGATTCGGATAATTGTTATGCAACGCCATCTCGACGGGCAGGGCCGGGAATTGATCAACGGCTGTGACAAGCCGCACGAACGACCATGCGCTGCTATATTGTCCCGTCCCCGCAAGATTCTTCGCACGCACTCTCCACAGCAGCGTCTTCTCATGAGCCGATGGCAACACCGGCAACACAATCGTCGTGTCTGCAGTCTCTCTGACGATTGTCGAATCGCCCTCGAGTTCTATTTCATACAATGTCACCTCGGGCTCTGCGCGCAGCCACGTGAAGCGAACGTCGCTGGTTCCGATCCTTATCCCGTCCGACGGTGTCGCCAACTTCACGACTTCCGGTGGCGGAACAATCGTCACAAATGCCTGCACGGCGGACCACGCTGTGGCTTCGCCTTCAATCATTGCTTTGACACGCCAATAATATTTGGTATAGCGAGTCAATCCACTTGCCTGATAGGAAGTCTCCTTGATGCCGCTTCGATCGACGATGGTGGACGAGAAATTCTCTGTAACGGATACTTGAAGCCTGTACGAGACGGCGCCGGGAAACGCGTTCCATGACAATGCGGGATCGATCGGCACATGACGCGTTCCGTTTACCGGAGAGAGAAGCGTCGGACCGGGAACTTCAGTCGTGAAGCGCTGCGTCTGCGACCACAAGCTTGTTCCGTTTGATCCCACCGCCCGTACACGCCAATAATATGTTTTCTGATGTGAGAGTCCCCCTAGCTCGTATGAGGCTGATACAAGTCCGTCACGCTGTGCGATGAGCGTCGAAAAATCGCTGACTGCGGAAACTTGCAGCGTATACGTCAATGCTCCTGCCATCGGAGCCCACGAGAACGAACACGTTGTCGATACACCCAAGGCACTGTCGACAGGTGTCCCCAACGCGACACGGGTCACGTCGAACAACGGCCTCATCCACACACCCGCTCGTGTTCCGGCATACAGGCGCGTTCCGCCAACTGTCACCGTTGTAAAGTCGGACATCGGCAATCCTGCCTCGATCGCCTCCCACGTGCGCCCCCTGTCCGTCGTCGTCATCAACCCGTTGTCAGTCGCTGCGAACAATTGCGATCCGTTGCACACGATTGACTTCACCGATCTATTGTTCAATCCGATTGATTTCCATGTGACGCCTTGGTCGATCGAATTGTAGACGCCTCCGTAATAGTTGCCCAGGTACACCGTTGAATCCGTTATTGCAAGTGCGGTGGGAGAACAAGATGCCGGCAGGCCCGTATTGGCCGCCACCCATGTGGCTCCATTGTCGACAGACCGATACATCCCTTGCGTGCTCGATGTCCCGGTAATGAGCGTCGACCCCACCGCACCGACAACGTAACACCATGTTGTTGTCGGCAATCCGGTATTGATGGGATGCCAAGAACCGCCGTTATCGGAGGAAAGATACACTCCGCCATAGCATCCCGCATAGAGGTTTGATCCCGAAGTCGTAAGTGCGGTCAGCGTTGCCGAGGGCAGTCCCTGTCTGCTCATCTTCCATGTAAGGCCGTTGTCTGATGAAAGATAGACGCAGAAACTTCCAACATAGACCTTTTGGTTCGACGCGATCAATGCAGAGACTTGCGTGTTGCCATCGCCATAGTCGATATTGTGCCAGCTCGAATCGTTCAGCGCCGACGCGTAGAGTCCGCCGTCTGTGCCGGTAAAAAGTTGCGTCTCGGATGCCGCCATTTTCCTGATGACATATCCGGTCAGGCCCGCATGGGATTCGCTCCAATGATCTCCACGATCCATCGATCTGAATACCGGCCTCGAGGTATATGATGCCGTAATGAGACTCGTTCCTGACACAACGAGGGAAGACGCTTGATACAACGACGGCATGCCCGTGCCGCACCGGATCCAATTTACGCCATTATCATCGCTTCGATAAATCCCCGTAACGGATCCGGCAAAGAGGGTTGAACCTGAAATCACAAACACATTCGCGGTATTACCGGAATAGTCCGTTATTCTCACTGCGGTAAATGTCGTGTCGTGCCTCATGAGGCGATAGATGCCGCCGATTTCAGACTGGTTGTATGTACCGATGAGTGTGTTCCCGCCGAACGTGACAGATGCCCGAATCTCCCTGATCTTTGTTCCGGCAAGAGTCAGGGGGTGCCAGGCTGCATCATTATCGATCAGGTAGAACAGGCCATGCGAATACGTTGTCACAATCGTTGCCGAATCGCAGAAGACTATCTTGCTGATACTCGCTTCCGCCGGCAGTCCTGATCCGGCCTGCATCCAGTTCGATCCGTTGTCGATGGATCGATATACGCCATGATTCGTTCCGGCAAAAAGGGCGGTGCCGCGCGAAGCAAGTGTGCTGATGTAAGTGCCGGCGGGAATTCCATTCTGTTGAAGCGTCCATGTCGTGCCATCGTCCGTCGAACGATAGATCCAATAATAACAGCCGACAAAAACAGATCCGCCTGAAACAGCCAGCGTACTGGTATACCCGACAATTGAAACCGGAATACCGTTACTGGCCATCGTCCATGACACACCCTGATCGGCACTGCGGAAGATGCCGCAGGCTGTGGCTGCAAATACAGATGATCCTGACGTCGCCAATGCATTGACCGTGCCGCCGAACGGCCCGTTCATCTTTGTCCACTCCCCTGCCGCATCATTACTCCCTCCCAACAACATAAATACGATGCACACCAAGACGATTCTATAGTTCACCAGGTCCTCCGTTGTGAATGACATCGCCGCCCCGCACACAAAAAACTGATGACGTCTTTCTGTGTGCGGGTTCATGATGCAAACCTTACTTCAGATACATCAACTTCAAGGAATGGGCGCGTGCCGTTGTCATCAGCACTGCAACATACATGCCGCTGGCAACCGGGACTCCGCGATCATCCACTCCATTCCATGTGACGGTCGAATATGTATCAGCCGCAAACTGCGACGCATCAAAGGTACGAACAAGCTGTCCGAGCATATTGAAGATCTGGAATCGCGCATCTTTGGCAAGCACGCCTTTGGGCAGACGAATCTTCAACACGGTCGATCCGTTGAAAGGATTCGGGTACGCCTGAAGCAGCGAATCGGTCGACGGAATGATCGGCGGTTTGGGCGTGGTGACAGATAAGAGTTTCGTCTCATCCTTGCATCCGGAACATGGCCGGAGCGTGTCGTTCGGCTCGAGCGCCAGAAGCGCCGTGTACCGCGAAAGCACTCCATACTGAAGGCTCATATCCACGATCGATTTCGTCAATGTGTTCGTCACCGGCATGTCTTCCATTGCGGCGATCTGTCTTCCGGCCCAGACCGTTCCGATCAGACTGTCTGAGGCAAGATCCGGCGAATCCGTCACAGTGATCTTTTTGGTAATTGTCGTTCCCTTGTAAATTCCTGCGACTTCAAGCACAAACGGAAATTGGCCGATAAACTTACCGACCTGATTCACTGTCACACTCAGCGGCAGCTCGCCTCCTGTGAGCGAAACGTTCGTCAGACGGTTCGCGCAAAAACCGTTCTCAAGCCTCGTGAGCACATCGAACGACGTGATCTTTCCCCGCGCATCGACAAGAACGTCGTTCAATTGCTGTGTAAACATCGAGCCATAGGATCGTCCGGTAGTGAAAAATAATGAACCGGTCATCTTCGCAATATTTTCATACAAATAGTCGTTGCCGTAGTAATACTTGTTGTTGAAGTAATTGTATGTCGTGTTCCAGTTCAGATTGTCCAGGATATAGATCGGAGTTTTCGTCGTGTTCAGAGTGATGATCTTCGTCAATGCAGTATTTCCCGCTTCGGCAGAACCGAGTTTATCGGTTCCGGCGACGAGCCACAGAAATCCGGTTCCGCCTTGCTCTTTGATAAACGATAAACCATCGGTGATCAAGCCGGTCAGATTGTTGCCGGTCTGCAACATCGAGATCGTCACTTTGTTGAATGCGGACTCGACTGAGGCCGAATCTCCTCCATACCAGCCGGATTGTCGGATGCGCGTGATTTTATCGGATGAAAAAATCAGATTGAACGAATCTTTCGCGGTATAATTATTCCGGATGAGCGATTTCACGGCTGTGAGATAACTGAGCGTGGACGATGGCATCTTGGTCTCATCCATTTCAAACATGAATGCCGATTTAATCGATGTGTTGATGTCAAACACGGCCGACGGTGTAAACGCCAATTGATAATATCCCTCTGCCGAAAGTGATTTCGGTTGGAATTTTTTCAGCATGACCGCTCCCGTAAACTCGGCCGTCGTCTGCAGCGTCACATCGGCCGCGATTCTTGCAGGAGGAATCTCTCCGTAATAATACGGACGCTGAGTCGCCGTATCGATCCGCGCTTTCGTCTCGAATCCGCCATCGAACTCTCCGAATTTCGCCGGGATTAACGTCTGCTCGGGCCAATAAAGCACAGTCATCTTTACGGGATTCGCCGAGAGGCGCGGAACCGATGTCGGAATGGGCGCGGTCATCAATCCCTTCATCGGCGTCATCGGAACAAGGTATGTGATCTTGACCTTTCTCGACTTGTCTCCAATCATCGGATAGATCCGAAGCGTATAGCGGTTGGCGGCATACTTCATCAGCAGCGCCGGATCCTTGCGGCGCTTCACGATCGATTCATAAATCGAAGAGGCGGTCCATCTGTCCAACAGCACGCCCTTCATGATAGTGTTGTCGTCCATCCACAACCACAGATCGTTGACGACGGCGTTGTTGGGAAGTCCAAAATCCAATTGGATCTCTACGCTGTCGGCAGATGTAAAGCCGAGTCCTCTTCCTGAAATCGTCAGATAGAATCCGCACTCATAAGAGAGCCCTTTTTGTTTTACTGAAAGGAGTGTCTGTTCGACGGTCGCCGTGCCATAGCGCCATGTTTGCTGGGGATGTTGAATGCGGAGGTAATCATAATAATATTGTGACCGGCCAACACTGATTACGACAGCAAGGAGAACGATGATGCGAAGAAATGATTTCATGCGAATGTCCTTTGATGAGAAAAATGAATAGGACAGTGTAAGAATTATTCGCAGAATTATCAAGAGCAGTGCGCAGAATTTTCCTATTGCTCCTCGAAAATAATCTTCATCATGCATCGCTCGCAGTCGAATTCGAGCCTGTACGTGCGCCTGCTGTCGCGAAGGTAAAGCGGACTGCGATCCTGTCCTTCATCAACGCAAGAGTCTCCCCGTTTCCCTTCGCACATGCCGAACTGGAATTTCAGACAATGCTTTGTCGTCATGACCGTCGCCTCGTTCACATCCGGTGCGAGTTCGAATGCCGGTTCGATGCGCGTCACCCCATGCCGCCTGTAGAATGCTTCGGCAAGATGGTTGGCAATATTCGCCGTGTAATCCAGCGCGTCGGCTGGATACGGCGCTGTGTTCTTCCTGATCCAGTACACCGGTCGCGCCCATCGGTTCATCCGCTCCTGTTCAAGCAGCGTGAGCACGCTGCGCCTCATCGCATTCAACACGGAAGCCGGAAGAAATACCACCGCGTCGCTCTCGATCTCAACTTCCGTGACGGCAAACATCGAATCGCCCGATTTCTTCATCTGCGTCTGCATCGACTCGCGCGCCCGATCCTTGTCCCGCGCATCCGTCCTTTCACATGCGAACGCCAACGTCACGCTCACTCCGTCTTCGTCGATCGCAAATAAGACGAGTCCCGTATCCGACTGCCGGATCCTGATACGCGCATCGACTCTGCGGATCGCCTTATCGCGCTCCAGCGCTTCGATGAACTGCTTGTCATAATTCCGATAAATCTGCGTCCCGACGCGAAGATGCTCCATCGACTGGGGATAAATGCTCCTGCCCTTCGCGCGATTCACATTCACACCCTGCAGCTCATCATTCTCATCGAAGAAACATAATCCGTCGCCGTTGACGACCTCGAGATCGCCATTGATCTCGAAATAATTTTCGGCAATACGCATTACCGTCCCGATTCGTTTGCCGGTCGACTTCGGAGTGCTGAACGATGCAATATCCTTTCTTCGCCCGCGAATGAAATATTGCGTCATTCCCCGGTTGAACGATTTTTCCGGATCGGGATTGAACGACACTGTCACGGCGCCCGAGGACGACGCGCGGAACCCGCCGTCTGTTTCGAAAATTTGATCGAGCCGCTGCCTGTAGAAGGAGACGATATTCTTCACGTAGTCGATGTCCTTCAACCGGCCTTCGATCTTGAACGACGTGACGCCGGCTTCAAGCAATCCCGACAGATGGTCGGAAAGGTTCAGATCTTTCAGCGACAGCAAATGCTTGTTGCGTGCATAGACATGGCCTTTGCCATCGTCAAGCGTGTACT
>DATGXR010000402.1:0-2149 GCA_035298825.1 Bacteroidota bacterium | reverse complement strand
GTTTCTGTGCTTGGACGCTTCGCACGCGATCGGAAAGAATTTTTTTCGTATCTGATGCCGGGCGAGCTCCTGGCTCAGGATGTCTTAAGCGGAAGCGTCACACTTGTCGATGTGCGAAGTGAAGACCAACGCAGGGAGACGCCGCCGATTCCGGGATCGCTCCTGCACAGTACGCTCAGAGAGTTGAAGAAATTGCCGCGCAATGCGCACATTGTGCTGATGTGCGAAGACGGATATCTTGCCAATCTCTATTCGCTGCGGCTCAGACAATCGGGATGGACCGATGTGAAGAGTCTGCTGGGGGGATATAAACGCTGGCGCCAGTATCACAGGAATGAATTTTACTATCATATCAAATAAAGGGAAACAGTCCGAATGACGGAACAGGAAATTCAGGAAACGCTCTTCACGTGCGTCGCCACAACAATTGGAATAAAAAAGGAACTCATCACGCTCGATTCGTCGCTCATCAACGACCTCGGCGCTGACTCGCTTGATCTGCTCGATCTCGTTTTTTCGCTCGAGCAGGCATTCGGCATCGAGATCACGCGCGGAGAAATCGAACGTCGCGTTCGGGCGCTGCTTCCCGATGATGAATTTGAAGAGCAGGGCGTATTGACACAGAAGGCGAAAGATGCATTGAAGCGCCAGCTGCCGGAAGTCGATCCCGGACGGTTTGAAGGCAGTCTTCGCGCGTCCGAGATCGTCACGCTGCTCACGGTGCGCGCATTCTTGAGAATCGTCACAGAAAAACTGGAGGCATCGGATGCTGCTTGAAAATAAGACGGCGCTGATCACAGGCGGGACGGGCGCGCTCGGGCGCATGCTCTGCGAAGTCTTTGCGCGTGAAGGCGCCAACGTCGCCTTCAATTACGAAAAGAGCCGGGAGAAGGCGGACGATGTCCTGTGCGCGATCGACAAACACGGCAGACGGGGACTGGCATTCCAGTGTTCGGTCCTGGATGTTCCCGGCATCGCGTCCATGGTCTCGGAGGTTGTCGATGCATTCGGCCGGATCGACATCCTTGTCAACAATGCGGGCATCACACAAGTCATGCCCTTTGCGTTGATCGAGGAGGAGGACTGGGATCTGATGATGGATGTAAATGTGAAGGGAATGTTTCTCGTGACGAAAGCCGTCGTACGGAAAATGATCGGCGTGCGTTCCGGATGCCTCGTCAATATCGGATCGCTGGCCGGCGTGCGGCTGCTTGAAGTGCCGGTGCACTATGCGACGTCGAAGGCGGCCGTGGGCGGCTTCACGCTCTCGCTAGCGAAGGAATTGTCACGCTATAATATCCGCGCCAATTGCATCGTGCCCGGCATGCTCGACGGCGGCATCGGCACAAACGTGCCGGAGAAACAATTCGCGGAATACATGAAATACTGCACTGCCGGCAGGCCCGGACGGCCCGAGGAAGTGGCGGAGCTTGCCGCATTCCTTGCATCGGACCGGGCGGCGTACATCAACGCACAGAATATTCTCGTCGACGGCGGACTATAAAAAATGAAGACCGACCAACGCACATCGCGCGACTATATGTATCATGACCTGACACAGTCGATGTGCCGGGAGTGCCGGAAGATCATCGATGCGCAGATTCTTTTTCGCGACGATCATGTCTATCTCCGTTCGATCTGTCCGGAGCATGGCGCATCGGAAGCGATGATCGCCCAAAGCGCCCGGTGGTATCGCGATACTGTCACAACTCGCCAGGTGTCCGATCCTCCTATTCGACGCTCGACCGACGTTTCGAAGGGCTGTCCGCTTGACTGCGGATTGTGCTCCTGGCATGAAAAAGCCTGTCATTTGCCGATTTTTTCGATTACCAATGCCTGCAATCTCGATTGTCCGATCTGCTTCACCTATAACAGGGAAGACCGGAAGTATTACATGACCGAATCCGAGTTCGAGCAGATCATCGACTGGATCATCGAATCCGAAGGGGAAATCGATCTGATCAATATTACGGGCGGTGAACCGACGCTTCATCCCGATTTGATGAAGCTGCTTGCGCACGCCCGTCGCAAGGAGATCGGCCGCATCACACTCAACACGAACGGCATCCGGCTTGTCAACGATGCGAAGCTCGTCAAAGAAATTGCCGAGGCCGGTGTGTATCTCGTGCTTTCCTTCAACACGCTCAAA
>DATGXR010000401.1:0-7506 GCA_035298825.1 Bacteroidota bacterium | reverse complement strand
TAGTGTGTAATGTGCCTCCTTTAATATAAACTGCATAGTCATAGTCACTCGGAAATAAACAATCGGGCAGGTTAATATAAGAGTTACCGCTAAAGTAAACAAGGAGTTTTTTGCATTTCTTTTCTTTTTAAGGGAAGACTTACACGAGTACGCGGTTTGTCGCCTGAAAATGCAGGCGACAATGGCAAAGGCGGCGACGGCGGCAGCGCTGGCGGCAGTGGCGATGGGGACAACGGCGGCAGTAGCGCTTTTTTTCTACGAGCGGCAGGTGAATCCCAGCGTCTCAAGGGCCGAGCGGATACTGCTTGAGGCGTTTTTAAGCGTGATCGTATAGGATGTGAATTCGCGGCGCAGGGGATAGTCGGCGCGCTGTCGCTCGAATGTCTGCACGGAGCGTCTGAGCCGCTCGTCGTCGGCACAAATGTCGTATGTGTGCAGGATGGCGCGCTTGATGGCGTCCTGCTTCGAGAGATGTTCGCAGTCGAGCGTGAACTCGGGCTCACGCGGAGCCGGCACATCGCCTGGCTTCCACGCATCGAGCGCTCCCCAACCGAAGAAGCGGCTCAGGGCATTGACGCTCATCGATGTGCCGTTGGCTTTACCGTCTGCCGAATATCCCGCGATATGCGGCGTGCCGATGACGCATTTATGCAGAAGCTCGATGTCGATCATCGGCTCCTGTTCCCACACATCCAGCACGCATGCCTGGAGGCCGCCGCGCTGGAGCAGGGCCTTGAGCGCCGAACCTTGCACGACTTCACCGCGCGAGGTATTGATCACAATTTGTGTCGGACGCAGGCGCGAGAGGAACCGTTCATCGGCCATGTAGAATGTATTGTCCCGTCCGCCGTCGATAAGCGGGACATGGAATGTGATGATATCCGCATGTTCGATGAGCGTGTCGATCGGCACAAACCCCGCTCCGCCCTCGCGCCGAGCGCGCGGCGGATCGTTCAACAACACGCGCATGCCAAGCGCGCGGGCAAGCGCGGCGACCTTCGTGCCGACATTGCCCACGCCCACGATGCCGAGCGTTTTTGCGTTGCATGAAAAATTCAGCTGTGTCGACAACTGGGCAAGCACCGCGCCAATGTATTGCTGCACGCTCGATGAGTTGCATCCTTCGGCGTTCGTCCACCGGATACCGTGCGCGTCGCAGTATTCAGCATCGATGTGATCATGTCCGATCGTCGCCGTGGCAATGAAGCGCACACGCGTGCCCTCCAGGAGCGCTGCATTGCATTTGGTGCGCGTGCGCACAATCATCGCATCGGCATCCGTCAAATCCGATCGTGAAATCACCTGGCCCGCAAGATACACCACCGTCGCATACGGCTCAAGCACGCCGCGCAGGTAGGGAATATTTTTATCGACAATGATTTTCATGGAGCATCGATCCGTGTATGTGTATGTGTGGAAAAAGTCATGTCATGCAACACGCTCTTGGGCGGGCTTCATTCCTCCCCCGCGCGCGATGTTGTGTGTGTGGCTGTCTGTGCGCGCACTTACGCAACTTCAAAGCGCTTGCGATAGGACCACAAGCCGAGAGCGGGATTCGAGATGTAAAAAATTTGTTCGCCGCTTGCCGTCCTCGTCATTCCGTCTTCGAGCGTATCGGGATTGTAGCGCTCGATCATCTCGCGCACATCGCCGTAGGCGAAACCGACCTGCTCGATTTCCTGCTTCGAAAGAAATCCGGGACAGTATGTGATCTTGAACCTTCCTTCGCTTGTGCCGTGGATGAGATGCGCGGCTGCCGAAAGATTGCCTTTGAGATCGTCGTTGTCTTCGACCGCCTTCAGGACCTCGGGCGTACTCACATACCCGTATTTGCGGATGAGCGCATCGATCTGCTTGTCCTCGCCGAATTCTTTGACTCCCGGCGCAAGCACGATGAGCTCGCCGCCGTCGGCGATCGCCATGCGCGTGCGATAGATGCTCTTGTTGCCGAGCCAGGTGCTCTTGAATTCAGCGGGATCGAGAAAGACCACGACTTTTTGAAGCGGCTCATCGAGCATCCGAAAATTCACTTTCAGCGAGAGTTCCGATGCGCGCGTAAAACATTCGATGTCGTCCCCGATATACAATCCGCGCACGCATAACTGTCCCTCGTCATCCGGCGCAACGACGCTCTGCACATAGACAATCGGCAGATGCGAGGCAAAGTGATCCGAGGCATAATTCAACACACGCCGCACCGGCGTATCGGCTCGTCCCATGATGCGTTCCATGCCGTAGACCGCCCCGAGAAAATGGCTCTTGTTGATGCCTTCCTGACCGCCTGTGCCGACGAAGATGTTCTTGTTGTAATTGGCCATGCCGATGACTTCATGCGGCACCACCTGTCCGATTGAAAGGATGAGATCGAATCCCCCTTCAATGAGCAGCCGATTGACCTGCGCGCTCCAGTGATAGTTCAGGCGGCCTTCGGACTGTTCGTTGATGAAGTGTGCCGGCACGTCTCCGAGCGTGACGATGTCGTGTCTCCAGTCATGCACGCGGAAGAGACCCGGCGGCACGCATCCGAACATATGTTCGATCTGACCCTGCGTCATCGCCGAATGCGTGCCGAGTGCGGGCAGGATATCCGTCAGATGTGACCCGTAATGCTCCCAGGCCAGACGCGTGAGCACGCCGGCCTGCGAATGAAAGCGCGTATAGTCAGGCGGTATGGCGAGCACTTTCTTTTTTGCACCCAGCGCCTCGAACGCTTCCTGAAGCGCCAGACGCATGTCGGCTTCAGTAAAGACGGTGGTTTCTGATCCTTTTGCATAATACAGCATCACGCAGCCTCATAGATAAAAATTTTCTCAGATCCCGGTGAAGGCTGAAAACCCGCCGTCAACCGGAAGCACGATGCCTGTCACGAATTTCGATGCGGGCGACAAGAGCCACAACATCGCTCCGATCAGGTCCTCGGGTTTTCCGAATCGTCCCATCGGGGTATGATCAAGAATCTTCTTGCCGCGCTCTGTGAGCGCGCCTGTGTCCTTGTCCGTCAGGAGCAGCCGGTTTTGGTTGGTGAGAAAGAATCCGGGTGCAAGCGCATTGACCCTGATCGAGGGCGAATATTCAAGCGCCATGTGCGAAGCGAGCCACTGCGTAAAATTGCTGATGGCTGCTTTGGCCGCCGAATACGCGACCACGCGCGTCAAGGGACGAAAGGCGCTCATCGAAGAGACGTTCAAAATCACGCCGTCTTTTTGCTCGGCCATGTATTTTCCGAACACCTGACAGGGAATAATTGTGCCGTCGAAGTTCAGACTCGTCACCGAATCCATCGCTTCAGATGGAAGATCAAAGAACGACTGCGTCGCGGTGGTTGTGGCCTTGGGATTATTCCCGCCTGCGCCGTTGATGAGACAGTCGATGCGGCCGAATTTTTCGACGATGGCCGCAGCGGCGCGTTCGACGCTCGGTTTGTCGAGCACGTCGACTTTGTAAATCTCATATGCTCCGGCTCCTGCTTCGAACGTGTCGACAAGCGCCTTGGCTTTTTCTGTATCGCGGATGAGGATTGCCACATTGGCGTTGCATCCGACAAGCGCCCGGGCCATTTCAGCGCAGAGCACTCCCGTGCCTCCGGTCACAGCCACGGTTTTCCCCGTAAAATCATACTGCTGTGTAATATCCTGAAGATTCATAAGAACCTGGTTCCTTTCGGAATTTTTTTTAAAAACGAAGTGAGAAAAAACCACACTCCATTAGTGTATATGTGTATGTGCGGTGCACGCGTGCATGCGCATTGCGAGGAGTTACCGTTTAAGTCATCAGACGCGAGCCACCCTGTATTGTGCGCTGTGCAACCGGATCTTCTCTCTCTGCGTCTGCGTCAACGCTCCTGGCAGTGGTCAACGCGATACGACGTGTGTGCAAAGATCCGTCTTTTCCAGCTCATGCCTTTTTTATTCGCGTCACAAAAACAACGCGGCAATATGACGCTGCAGGATGTTTTCCGCCACATTCGATCCGACGACAGATTGATACCGCTCGAGCGCCGATGTGTAGCGCGTGCCCATTTCGGCAGCAATGCGGAACGCGACATGGAGCATCTGCCTCAGATTCACATTATAGGCCGCACAGCGTTGATCGTGCCGGAGCGCGTTGACGAATTCCTGTGAACTCCACGCGTTCACGACTTCAGGCGTCGGCAATTTCGATCGGTCGATCGAAACGACGGTCGCATACGGCTTGCACAGCTCGTCGAGCCGGGCGTAGGCCTGCGTGTAAATGTCCTTGGCGATCTCGAGTCCATCGCCGCCTGCGGCCGCCAGTCCGATTAACTCTTCAAGCCAGGTCGTGCCGGCAGTTTTCAAATGGATGCCGGTATTGTACTGCGCAATCACACGGCGGATGATCGGATAGAGTGAGAACTTGTCCGATCCCGAATGCACAGAGAGTTTCAGCGAGGAAGGAAGCGAAAATACTTTCACCGCATAGGCCACCACACAGATATCTTCTTCGAATTCCCGTTCGAACGCGCGCACATCGCCGATATAATCGACGCCCTTGTGGAACTCGCCCACGAATTTCGGCGCCACGGTCTGCACGGGGATCTTTTCCTGGGCCAGCGCTCCAAGGATGAAGAAGAGTTCAAGCGGTGTCTGACTTGTATCGGTTTCATCCATCGAGACTTCGACGATGAATGTGCCTTCGCCTTTTTGGGCGAGGATGTGCCGGTAGATCACGCCGGCTTCTTTGGCTGCGGCGAGATACTTCCTGGCGATCGTGCGCACCGTGTCATCACTCACCGTGAATGAATTTTTGATGCCGGGAATCGTCAACGTACCCGTGTGGAGCGTCATCGAGCGGACGAATGCATCGAGCTCTGTCTCCGAGGCGGACGTGTTGATGTAATCGGCTACATCGAGCGTGAAGAAATCCGATGCCGCGATAAAACGATCCACCGTCTTGACGCCGATGTGATCGGCATCCACCCTGTAGGCTCCCGTCCATCCAACGGCCTGTGTGGCTGCATCGGCCTCGCGCCGCACATCCGACGGCTCGGTGCCGACGATTGTGTGCTCGCGGTTTGACTTGTTCCATACGGGCGTGATCGCAACGCCTTTGGCTTTTGCGGCAAGGAACGCCTGCATCTGCGCAATCCCCTCGCGGCCGAAACGGTCACCAATTCCAATCGAAAATTTTTCAAGCTGCATCAGGTTTCATCCTTTCGATATATGTGAGTGAATGCATTCTGTGAATATAATACTTTTTTTTTCCTGATGCTTCGGAAGAGAGAATTTTTCATCGTTGCGCATTTTCATAGAAACGTTTTTCGTATATTTTATTCTATGAAGATACTTGCATTGGATTTTGAGACGGCCGATTATCAGGCAGACAGCGCCTGCGCGCTCGGATTGGCGATGATCGAAGACGGACAGATCGTCCGGTCACACACGGTCCTGATTCGGCCTCCGCGACGATGGTTCAAGTTCACGTATATCCACGGGATTACCTGGGATGATGTGAAGGACAAGCCGACATTCGGCGAGCAATGGAGTGAGCTTGAAGAATGGTTTGACGAAGCCGATTATCTGGTTGCGCATAACGCGCCTTTCGACCGCGGAGTGCTCACGGCATGCTGTGCAGCGGCGGGCGTTCGTCCTCCGCAGAAACCGTTTCTGTGCACCGTGCGCCTTTCGCGCTCGCTCTGGCAACTGCGGCCGGCAAAGCTTCCGAATGTGTGCGAATACTTCGGCATCCAGTTGAACCATCACGATGCCGGCTCCGACACGCTCGCATGCGCGCGTATCATGATCCATGCGCTGCGAAGCATCGCAGAATCCGGACTCGTCCCGGCCGATCATCTGCATCGCTTCGCGCTTAAGGATCGGGGAGCATGAATGGACGCGCACGACGCTGTGTGATGAACACGCGCGCGCAAGATATACGGCAGCGACGCGAGAGCTTATAAAAAAAAAGAATCCGGTGTTATCCGAACCATTCTCTGAGTCGCTCGGCGGCTTTTTCCTTATGCAGCGGTTTGATATTCGACGCCACAGTGACAATGGCGCTTGCAAGCACGGCCAAGTCGTCTGTATATCCGACGAACGGAATGAAATCCGGAATAAGATCGAACGGCAAAATAAAATATCCGAGCGCGCCGAGAATGATCAGCTTCGCCTTCTTCGGTGTCTCGCTGTCCATCAACGCATAATACAGCCAGAGCGCCTTCTCGATCAACTCGCGACCGGCCGCCAATGCGACTGTTTTCACTTTGTCCCAGAATGATTCATCCGAATAATGCTGTTTGTATCGCTCAATATTCTCTTCCATGCTTCATCACTCCACAAAAAAATGTTTTTCGAATCCTTGTACGTTCTTTCACTGTGCGTGTGTGTGTCTGTGTGTGCGGATAAATGCAGATGATCCTGCACCCAAAGGCGGAAACACACAAAGAGTACACATGCTTTCATGTAAAGTAAGTGTTTTTATCGAATTATTAAAGTCCCGGAATTCTCCCAATGCCTTATCTCCACATCCCGAACGTCAGTGTGAAAGCCCGCTTCGCAACCGAGAACGGACTGCGCTACCGCTACCGTCTTGAGATCACGAAAGCATGTGCGCCCTCAGGAATGAAGACCGCGTGCGTCGTGATGCAGAATCCGAGCTATGCCGGCGAAACGATCGCCGACAAATCCGTCCAGTTCATGGAAAAAAATGTCTTCGAACGCGGACTGCCCGAGTTCGCCCAAGTCGGCCGGCTGATCGTTGTCAATCAGTTCGCCTTCATACAGACCAACGCCTTCCAGGGCCTGGCGCACGAGAATGGCTCGAAGAACGATCGCGCGATCACTGATGCGATCATTGAATCCGATATCGTCATCATCGCCTGGGGGAAAAGCAATCGCTTCGAGCAGCGCAAAGAGTTCGTGATGAATGTGCTCCGCAGCGCTTCTCCGGCCAAGACGCTCTATATGACGCGCATGCATCCTTCGCGCGGCCGCTATGAGGGATTCATACAACCGCTGTCGATTTCAAATGCGTTGCCGGCAGCAGACTCGAGGTAAAATAATTCGGCTTGTGTTTTCATGCGCGCTTTTCTACATTCATTTATATACGCACCACACACGCACACAAACGACGAGAGCGCATTCGCATGTCACACATGACGCATCGTTCAGCATACAGTTCGCTTGTTGATCGCCTGAATCGGTTCCCGCAGGGTGCGCCGCCTTCCGAGCTCCTGTATCGAATCCTTGAAATGCTCTTTTCTGAATCCGAAGCCTCGCTTGTGGCGCTGCTTCCAATTAAACCGTTCAGCGCCCGACAAGCCTCGCGTGTGTGGAAAAAAACGGAAGCCGATACGCGCTCGATTCTCGATCGGCTCTCATCCCGCGGCATCCTGATCGATTCCGAACAGCCCGACGGCAGCACGCTGTATTCGCTGCCCCCGCCGATGGCCGGATTTTTCGAATTCTCGCTGATGCGCGTCAGAGACGATGTGGATCAAAAAGTCCTCTCCGAATTGTTCTATCAGTATCTGAATGTGGAGGAAGCGTT
>DATGXR010000400.1:0-1767 GCA_035298825.1 Bacteroidota bacterium | reverse complement strand
GGAAATCCCGCACGGGAAGATCGACTCTGTCTTGTATAATTCAACCACCGTGGGCGTGAAGCGGACCGCACTCATCTACACGCCGCCCGGATACTCGCAAGCGAAGAAATATCCCGTGCTGTATTTGCTGCACGGAATCGGCGGCGACGAACGGGAATGGCTGCACGGCGGCCATCCCGAAGTGATTCTTGATAATCTTTATGCCGCGCAGAAGATCGAACCGATGATCGTCGTGATGCCCAACGGCCGGGCCATGAAGAACGATCGCGCCGTGGGTAATATCATGGAGCCGGAGAAGGTGCAGGCATTCGCGACGTTTGAAAAAGATTTACTTTCGGATCTGATTCCCTTCATCGAAAAAACATTTCCTGTGTATACGGACCGCGAGCATCGCGCCATCGCCGGCTTGTCGATGGGAGGCGGCCAGTCGTTGAATTTCGGTTTGGGAAATCTCGACACCTTTGCGTGGATCGGCGGCTTTTCTTCGGCACCCAATACGAAAGCGCCTGAAGCGCTGGTGCCGAATCCCGAGGAAACAAAAAAGAAATTGAAATTGCTCTGGATCTCCTGCGGCGACAGCGATGGACTGCTTACATTCAGCAAGCGAACACACGACTATTTGCGTGCCAACGACGTGCCCCACATCTTTTATCTCGAGCCGGGTGTGCACGACTTTAAGGTGTGGAAAAACGGATTGTATATGTTCTCCCAGCTCATCTTTAAGCCCGTCGATCCTTCGACATTCACCAGGTACAGTCTTGTGGGCATTCCCGCATCAACCAATGTGCGGGGAGCAAAGTATCCGCAGCTCTTGCCGGACAGTCGCGCCATCTTTCGCATCAAGGCGCACGAGGCGCAGAAAGTGCAGCTCGATTTGGCGAAAAAATACGACATGGTAAAAACCGCTGACGGCGTCTGGGAAGTCACGACAGAACCGCTGAGCGAGGGATTTCATTATTACTCGATTTTGATCGACGGCGTCGCAGTGGCCGATCCGGCCAGTGAAACATTCTACGGCATGGGGCGCATGGCAAGCGGCATCGAGGTTCCTTTTAAGGGCGACGGGTACTATGCGGAGAAGAATGTGCCGCACGGCGACAGACGTATTCAGCGCTATTATTCCACGGTGTTCAACAAATGGCGTGAATGTTACATTTACACGCCCCCGGGCTACGACAAGAATACAAGCGAAAAATATCCGGTCTTGTACATCCTGCACGGCGGCGGCGAAGACGAGCGCGGATGGGCCACACAGGGAAAAACCGATCTGATTCTGGATAATCTCATCGCGGAAAAGAAAGCTGTGCCGATGCTCATCGTGATGCCCGATGGCAATGTGGATCAGCCCGGCTTCAACGAAAACAGCCTGAAGATGTTTGAAGCGGAACTCAAGCAGTGCATCATTCCCCTGGTCGAAAAGCAGTACCGCGCGGAGACCGATGCGAAACACCGCGCCCTTGCAGGATTGTCGATGGGCGGCATCCAGACGCTGTATGTGGGAATCAAAAACACGCAGATGTTTTCGTATCTGGGAGTTTTCAGCTCGGGCTGGATCGTTCCGATGCTCAGCACGATTGCCGATGCGCAGTATGAGTACATCAAAAGCAATGCCTCCGCAATCAACTCGAATCTGAAACTCTTCTGGATCGGCATGGGCGGCAAGGAAGATATCGCGTACAATAATTGCCAGATCATGATGAAGAAATTTGACGAGATGAAAATCAAGTACTCGTACTCGGAGTACCCGGGCGGACACACGTGGCCTGT
>DATGXR010000399.1:0-44549 GCA_035298825.1 Bacteroidota bacterium | reverse complement strand
GATGCGCTGATCGTTCCTGTCGTGTATTTTATTTCATCGGTCGTCCCGAATGTCTGCGTGTAATCCGTCAACGTGTATGCGACATCAATCGCGAAGGCATTCGAAATATATCCGGAACCGATTGAGATCGCTTTGCCAGTAACCTGATCGGAGGTGACACCGAGCGCGTTCGTGTTCGCCAATAATGTGGGCACAGTCCTGTATCCGGCGCGCAGGGGAATAACATAATTCTTTGACACGAACAGGTATTCGGCGCCGACGCGGACCTGTGTCAGATCCTTTCCGCTTGCGCTTAACGCAACCGGCTGTAAGGCAGACCCGCCGAGTTCGTCGATCATATTCTTCTCTCCGTACGAACGGATTTCATAATCGGCGGCAACTGTAAAGTTTTCCGAAAGGCGGAACGACGCGCCGAATCCGAGCATCAACGGCATTTCAACTGTGCGGTTTGCCTTCAATGTCTGGTAGACCGTATTCTCTCCGTCTCCCTTCAACTCAAACGGTGTACGGACTGTTACGCCAAGCTTGATCGGCACCGGTTTCGGCAGAGCTTCAAGATCGACGAGTCCGCCTATGACCATGTTGAATCCCTTATATGTCAGATTTTGCGTCAATGATGGCATACGGGAATTTATGCGATCCATCGTCAATTCATGTTTTCCCGTCCAGATATTTGCCGCTGCGCCAACTGAGAATACAGGCGAGAGCTTGAGGCTCAGTCCCGGAGTGAATGTGTCGACGCCGCCTTTCCCTTCCTGCGAAGAATTATCCGTTTTCAGATTTGAATACAAATCGATCTGGCGCTGGTACGCCGCCGCAATGACGACAGTCGTAGAACCGAGTTTGAACGGAAGCGCGACGCTGCCGAAATTGAATGAGGCATGCGTCTGACTCACGCTGAAATCACTTGATGAATAAAACGTACTTGTGTATTCGGCCTTTTCTGAAATGATACGCGTCACCACCGATGCCTCCGCCCGTTCCAACTGTGTGAGGCCGGCGGGATTCCACACGATGGCTGTGGCATCGTCGGCCACACCGATGAACGCTCCGCCAAATCCCTCGGCACGCGCACCGGCGCCCGTGATATTAAGATCCTGTGCAAATGCCGCACTGCCGGCCAGGAGACACAACATAAGGGTAACGATTCGTTTCATAAAACAATCCTCCGTCATTTTTCGTGAATATGATTATTTGATGACAACTTTGTCGCCGACTTTCAGCGTCTGCTCCGTTTCAAGCGCTTTCACGGACGCGATTTTTTCCTGAACCTGAACGACGATCAGCTCACCAAGGCGCGTGACTTTCTTGCCCAGCACTTCGCCGGTGACCGGATGCTGAATCGCGTCTCCCTCGCGGAAGACGACGCACTTCGATCCCTTGCGGATTCCCTGCGTCGAACCGATATCGATGTACAGCTCATCGTTGTCGATCTTCACCACGACACCTTCGGCGAGGGGCAGATCGTTGTAGATCATCGTGGCGACATTCTCGACAACCTGCTCGACCACATCCATCACCGGCTTTTCGATCGGCGCTTCTTCGGCGACGATCGTCTCGCTCGTTTCAACATCGATCACACGCGCGCTGAACTTGCCCGTGCCCGTCGACAGCAGCAGGCTTCCAACGATGATCGCATCGGCGCCTGTGACCTTGCCGAGTTTCACTGCAGTCCTGTCGTCGACGATGCCCGAGGCCTGGAATTTTTGTTCCTTCATCACACGCTCGATCGCCTCGCGCTCGATGACCTTGAACCGGCGAAGGTTGACGAGCTTTGTGACCATGGTGTGCGTCACCGCATCGGCGAAGGCTTTGGCTTCGCCTTTGCCTTCAAACGGCGCCACGGCGATGGAGAGGCGCGATCCGACCTGCGTCACTGAAGCCGGACTGTAAGACGGCGCGATGCGCTTGAGCAGCATGCCTTTCGGTTGCACCGATGAAGCGGCGGCTTCAATTGCGGCTGCTTCCTGTTCACGCTTCAGTTTCTCTGCGGCTTCACGGTCACGGCGAATTTTTTCGGCAGCCTCAGCCTTCTTCCGCTCAGTTGCAAGCTGCTCCTCTGTTCGCTTCTTCTCTTCTGCCAGCTGCTTCTGTCTTGCCTCTTCGGCGAGTCGGAGGGTTTCATGCGGATCGTTCTTCGGATCGATCTTCCTCAGCAGTTCCTCGGCGCGGTCGGTCGCATCGTAGGCAAACGACAGTTCGAGCTCCTTGCGCGCATTCGCAAATTCTTCGAGCTGATAATAGGCGAATCCCATTTCGCGATGCGGATAATATTCGATGAAGTGCGTACCGTACGTCCGCTTGCGCGCCGCGTCTTCGAATTCGAGCGAGACCGCGCTCTGGAATTCACCGATCGCGCGGACCCAATCGCGCTTCTCGAGAAACTCAAGCCCGGTTTCGTAATAGTTATAAAATTTGGTTTGTGTGTGCAGTACGGGCGCACAGATGAACAATGCGCCGAGTATGAAAGGCAGGTACCGGTTCATGGTTTCAGATTCCCTTACGGATGATTGCAAGTATAGCAAACATCGAATTCAGAATCAAGAGTCCTTCAGCCGGGATCGGGATGCCGCATAGACATTACTCTTGAGCGTCTGCGCCGCGATCGGGATGCGATGACATTGCTCTCGAGCTTCTCAACCGGAATTGGGATGTCACAACGCAAGCGTGTCTTTGACAGTCTGCTCGAGAATGTCGCGTGAAAACGGTTTTGTCAGATATGTCTGCGCGCCGAGGTTGCCGGCGATTTTTTTCATGTATTCGTCAGAGCACACGCTCATAAAGATGAACGGGACATTCCTGACTGACTCTCCGAACTCTCCGCGCTTGAGCATGTCATAGAACGCGAATCCGCCGGTCTCAGGCATCATCACGTCGCAGATGATGAGCGCCGGCACCTCGTCGCGGATCATCGTTGCGGCTTCAACCACGGACCCGGCTGTGCGGATGTTCGGAAATTTTTTCTTCAGTACGTATTCGATGAAGATGAGGATGTCCCGGCTGTCGTCGATGGCGAGAATGCCGCCAGTGTTTTCGGGAATGCCGAGTTTGCGTTTCACCTGGCGCAAATATATATCGTGCTCCTCCTCGGAGATTCTGTGATGCACGCGCAACTTTTTTAACGACTCACGATCTTCCTCCGTCAACCTTCCATGCGCCCAGGCCGAACGAAGCGCGTCAATGTACGCATTGACCTGCACCGATCGCACGATCTCCGCATGCTCTGTGTCGTTGATGTCGAGGATGCCCCGGAGCGAAGACAGCAGTGTCTCCATCAGTTCCTTCGACAGCGCGGTGTTCGTCAGCATGTACATCGACCGGTAGGCTTCGCGGAAACGTTCTTTTGTTTTCAGTTTCTCCGTGTCGACGAAGAACGTTTTTTCTTCCTCCCATTTGGCGCGCTCTTCCTCGAGCTTGAGACGGAATGCTTCGTTCGACTCGGGTAACGCATTTCCTGCCGATACAGGCGGGAGTTCGGATCGCAGTGCTGCTGGCGGAGTTTCATTCAATTCAAGGATCGACGCGGCGAGCGCATTCACTTCAAGCTCGCGTTCTTCCGCCAAATTCACCATGCGCGCTTTCACTTCAAGGTTGCGTTCTTCGGTTGTATTCGAGGCACGCGCGCTCACTTCAAGCTTTTGTTCTTCCGCTGCAATCGCAATTGCTGCTGTGCCGGCTGGTGAGGCGGGCGCAGGCTTCGCTGCAGTCTCGGAACGTTCCTCCGGTTTTTCTTCAGGGACGACAATTTCCGGAGTGAGTTCAACACGCTGGATCGGCGTGTTTTCAATGGAGATGCCGAATGTCACGCCTGATTTCATCGGCGCCGATGCCTCGACTGGCGGCACTTCGACAACAGCCGCAGCGGCCGCTTTTTTTGCATCCTCGGCGAGTTTCTTTTTCAGTTTGCTATCGGCAATGAGCGATAGAATCCGCTCCTCGAATGCATGCGCATACAGGTTCTTATAATCGAATGTATAGACCGAACGAATCTTTCCCAACGCCTCTTCATACTCTCCCTGTTTGATCGATGCCTCCGCACCATGCAATAATGCACTGATCTTCAACTGGCGTACTTTTTCATCCATGCGAATGCCCTGCCCCGTCGCTGTTCCATTTCCTGGTGTTCGCTGCATGGGTATGCAGCGTTGTCATTATTCACATACATAGTAATGATTTCCCGGAAATAAATCCAACAGAAAGATGGTTTTCATGATCGGGTCATTTCATGAAGAGCAGTTTACGCACAGACGTCGCTCCCTGCTGCGACACGCGCGCAATGAAGATCCCGGATGCGGAACCCGACGCGTCGAATGTCTTCCTGATGCGTTCGGCGGCATGGACGTATCCTTCATGCAACAGCGCGACCTCGCGGCCCAGCATGTCTGTCACAACAAGCCGGGCATATCCGCTGTATGGCGCAGTGAATTCGATCGAAGTCGATGGATTGAATGGATTGGGGTAATTCTGCAGGAGGAGATGCGATTCAGGAAGATGCGAAGGCGCCGGCACCGACGTTGCTGTTCCCGCCGCCAGCGCATTCAGATACTGTTCAAGATTCGTGTACCCATCGGACCCGATCGTATTTCTGTCTGTTGCATTGTTCGGATTGAGTCCGTGCGCTGTCTCCCATTCATCAGGCATGCCGTCGTGATCGGCATCGGCCGGGGCGGGTACGGATGCAAGGAGAGGCCAGCCTCCCACATCCGTCTGCGAATCGATGATGCCCGTAATCGGAGCGCTCGCGGGAAAATTCTGCGCCTTCCTGTACGTGACGCCCTCGTACTTCGCCGTTCCGGTTCTCACATCGTTGATGATCCTCAGATCGACTGAGTCGCGCTTGGGCAGCGATGCGCCGACAGAATTCAGAACGGATTCGTAGGCATCCTGCGGCGTCTGTTCGTTGATCGGCATCGTGTCGAACGGTTGATCGGCCTTGAGCATCGCCGTTGTGAGTCCCGCATCGGGCAGCACGCCGCCGCTCCAGTTATTGGCGGTGACCGTGGGACTTCCCGCCACGTAATTACCGGCAACGTACCATTTCCCCGCGTCGTACGCGCCGCTGCGCGATGACGGTCCGCAGATCTTGTACCGCACGCCGCTCTTCGTTGCCGGTCCCGCCTTGTAGTAATTCCCCACCATGTTGACGTTGAAGAAATTAAAGATGACTGAATCGGCGTTCGGCGACCTGGCTTCGCCTCCGTATGTGCTGTTGAATCCCCAGTTGTAGACGACGTTGTTCCTGTAATCGTTCAAACCGGCTCCGGATGCAAAGCGCGGATTACGGCTCGAATGATGCGCGAGCAGATTATGATGGAATGTGTTCCAGTGGCCTCCCCATATTCCACCGTATCCGTGCGCGCCCTTGATGTGATTTGAATTATACATGCTTTCGCTCACGAGGCACCATTGAATGGTGAGGCTGTCGTTGCCGTACGGCGACAGTGTTTCGTCGACGCTCCAGCTCACCGAACAATGATCGATCATGATGTTCTTCTTGCCCGTGTTGTGTCCCTCCATCGCATCGTAGTCACCACCCGACTCGTCGCCGAGTCTCACGCGAAGATAGCGGACGATGATATGATTGGCCTGCACTGTGAGAGGAAAGCGGCGCAGACAGATCCCGTCTCCCGGCGCGGTCTGGCCGGCGATCGTGATGTATGGATTCTTGATCTGCAGCGGTGATGCAAGCGTGATCGTACCCGACACTCTGAAGACGACCGTTCTTGGGCCTGTCTGATTGATCGCATCGCGCAGGCTTCCGGCTCCCGCGTCGTTCAGATTCGTGACCTCGATGACACGTCCCCCTCGGCCGCCGACTGAATATTTGCCATACCCTTCGGCTCCGGGAAAAGCGATTTGCTGGCCGTGTGCGGCAACCGTTGCGACAATCGCCGTGGCAATAATGCGTGTAATGATTGATAATCGAAACACAGAATAATCCCTTGCTTAGTGAAACCGAGAAAAACAAAGCGCGGGACTTCCGCGGCTCTGCCGTGAAACGCATCATCTCCCTTCTCATGAAGCGAAAATGAAAAGGGAGATGAGTTGAATCGCCGATTAATTTACAATCACTGCCTTATTTCATCAGTACCATTTTGGACGACAGCGAACGGCCGTTCGAAGTGAGCACGCTGATGTACATGCCGCTCGGAAGCTGCGACGCATCGAATCGCGTCGTGTACGATCCGGCGCTCATCTGTCCGTTGACAAGCGTCGTCACTTCGTTGCCGATGAGATTATAAATCTTCAGTGTCGTGTATCCCGATGCTTTAAGCGAGAACGCGATCTCTGTCGAGGGATTGAACGGATTCGGATAATTCTGTTCCAACGCGAATGCAGAGGGAGTGATGCCGGCATTGACTGTCACTGCTGTGGCGCTGGATGTTGTCCCAGTGATCGTTGCCAATTGCGTATAGATGTATTTCGATGTCGATGCGGCTCCCATGTAATAGGGATAAATCCGGACGTAAAATGTCTTCGCGTTCGGCACCGTGATGCCTATCTTATACGCAAATCTGACGGACGATGGCGCAGATCCGGAATTCAGCAGCGTGATGGCGCTGTCTGTATTCAACAGAGTTCTCGTTGAAAAATCGGCAGCAGTGGAATAGTACGCATTTGCTCTCATGGTGCTCGTACCCCCGCCAAGCAAGAAAATCGAGAGGGAATCGACATAGAAAGAATTTCCTGTCTTGGGCGAGACGGAGAGTTGAATGTAGCGCGTCGGTACTTCCGCGGTCTCGAGTCCCCACGACGCACCGCCTGTCGGCCACCAGCGCATGTGCGGCACGCCCAATGGGCCATTCGGGGTTCCTGTATAACTGCGGATGACCATTCCCTCGCCCTTGATATCATCAGCTGTCAGATTGCCGACGATTGTCGATGGATGCGTCGTATCCGTGGTTGTGAGATTCCATGTGACGGAAGCCGCCGATTGCGCACGACTCTCGGAATAAAAGATAGCAAGATTGATGGCTGCCACCGTTAACACAAAACGAAGAACATTTTTCATATCATCTCTCCTTTTTAAGTGATGTGGATTAATTCGACCACGGAATCGTATATGATAGATTTGCCAAAATCGAATTCGTCGTCAGCTGATTGATGCTTGCCGCATTCGACCAGGTGTCGACGTATTTCATCTGTGAATATTCATATGTCACATTCAGTACGGCATTCGCCACAGTGATGCCCACACCGGCCGAGTAGACGGGATAGCTTACGGCCTCGCCGCGAATCGGATTCGACGTGGGCTCGAAGACTTCCTTTGTGCTGCTCGATCCGGCGCGGAGCGCAAGCCATGAACTCGCGCGGAATTCGGCGCCGATGTGGAAGACCGATGTGGAGAGCCACGGATTCGATTCGACGCCGTTCGCAGCGGTGTATGTGGCGGATGCGAACGAGCGGATCGCATACTCGACGCCAATCGTGAAATTATCGCGAACACGAATGCTGAAACCGAGAGACCCGCGCCATGGAAGGGCCATCTTGTCTTCCCCGCTGAGTGAGGCGGTCGTCACGACATGCACGGAGTCAATTTTAGCTGCGTACCGATTGACAGCCGACACTGAATCCTGCGTGACGGATCCGGAATATTTGCGCGTGATCGTCGTGGGCGGCGTCACGGAGATTCCGAAGTCCATATAGCGGCTTGAATATTTTACGCTTCCGGTGAATTCAATGCCGCTGTAATCTGATGTCCCGGTTTTCTGATAGCTCGTCATGCCCTGTTTGTCGAGCCGCAGATATGAAGTGAAGAACACCATGCGACCTCGGCCTGTGCGCGTCTCGCTGTCGTCCGTGCTTCCCTGAAGCACCAGGCCGCTCACGCCGACGGACAATTTTTCAGTGAGAGCAGCAGAGAGCATTCCTCCGTACCCGTAGATCGATCCGCTGCGTTCCTGAGAATACTGATACCATTGCGCGCGGTACGGATTCGCGTTCAGCGGACCCGTGCTGATCGTGCCGTTCAGCACCGAAAGCACCGACGGCGAAAACACGTTGTTGTTCTGATAATAATAATCCAGATTCGCATATTCAACCATCCCAAGTCCGGCGATAAGTTTCACGCCGCCGATCGTGATCGGAGCGGCGATCATCGCGCTCATCGGCAGGGATTTCGACTTCGACCGTTCCCAGTTCGGACCGATCTGGTCGAAGGGACGCTGCACGGAATCGCCGGGTCCCCAGCCTGACCATTTTTTCCCAGTCGTATCTGGATCGGAGATCATCCCTGTCAATCCCGATGTCAGCAGATTGAATGCCGAATACATTTGCAGGCCGCCATAGCGCTGATCCTGGCTGCCATTCCTGTAATGTTGTATGGCGCCGACTGAAAGCTGCAGTCCTTCGAGCGAGGTCAGCGCGGCGGGATTCGAGAACATGAGCGAGACGTCGTTCTTCGCGGCAAATGTCACGCCTCCCATGGCGCGCGCCGAAGCGGAAGAAAGGAATGTGTGGTTCACTCCCTGCATTGTGAGCGGCGTGTCGTATCCCTGGGAAAGCGCCCGTGCCGGAAGCGTCAGACATAAACAAATCAATAGTGCGAGTGCGTGTGTGGCGGCGAATTTTCTCATTAGAATTTCACTCCTAAGCTGATACGGTGGACATTTCCGAGGTCATAGCTCATTTTGCCATAGCTGTAATCCACAACAAGACGCGCCGGACCACTCTGATGCTGGAATCCGACACCGGCAGTGAAGCCGTCTGCGTCATAATTGAGCTTGTATCCCGCGCGCAGCGACAGCGTTTGTTCGAATTCATATTCCATACCGACATGCGCCTGCTGCGCGTAATCGTTCGGCTGAAACAGATCGAAGGCGAATGTGAGGCGGTTGTTTTCGCTCGACAGGTAGAGCCCGTTAGCGCCGATCACATCGGCCGCGATGCCGACGCGGAGCGCTAGAGGAATCGAATTCCCTTCGCCCGCATACTGCACGTTCGCCCCGAAATTCTGAACGGATGCCGCGATGCGTATCGATCGGAAACCGGTGTTATACTGCAGACCGAAGTCGAACATCAGACCGTTCGCCCAGGTGTTGACATTCACCGTATCGCCTCTGCTCGTGAGCGCCTGATGCGTCGAGCCGTCATAGAGCGATTCGTGAACGTATTTGACTGAGAGACCTGTTGAAAATTTTTCTGTGATCTGGCTTGCATATGTGGCGCCGACAAGGTACGTGAACGGACGGAATGTCCGTCCCGTCAATCCGGGATATCCCGTGTCATCCTTGTACGGCGACGTCCACAGCGCTTCTTCGATTTCACCAAAATCGACGTATTGCAACTGGAGTCCGATGGAGCCGAAGTGTTCGAAATTCACCGCGTACGACATGGCGCCCTGCTGCGTGTCGAACAACCATTTGATATACGTGAGTGACATTTCACTGTTGTCAGTGTGCGCGACGCCTGCGGGATTCCAGAACACCGCGTCGGCGCCCGATGCGAGCACCGAATAGGCGTCGCCCATGGCGGTGGCGCGTGCCACAGGCATGACCTTCAGAAACTGCATGGATGTGCTGCCGACTTTCTGCGAGATCGCCTCAGTTGAAAATAACGCGATCGCAATCAACGGCAAAAGATAACTGATATATTTTTTCATTGCTCTCGTTTCCTTATTTTCAATGAATGATGACGAATTTGCCGTGCACCATCGTGCCAAGATCGAGATCTTCGACCGTATAGAAATAGACGCCTGCCGCGATCCGTTGACTGTTGCGTGAAATCTGGAACCATTCATGCGAGTACACATTTTCTCTGTGCTCGATCGTGCCGATGAGCTGTCCGCTGTACGAGAAGATTCTGATGTTCGCACGTTTCGGCAGACCGTAGAATCCGATCCTGTCGTTGATGTCGCCTTCCTTTGTCGATCCGCCGAAGTTACTCGTCAGGATCAGCGGATTCGGGGCCACATAGATCTTCCCTCCCAATTGCTGCACGGCGCCTTTTTGCGTCTTATGATACGTGATGTTTGTCATGCCGCTTTTTCCACCGAGCGAATCGACAGACACAACGGCATAATAATAATTTTCGCTCAGCAGACTCGCCGTATCGCGCACGACGTAATTGCCGGGATATTTATTGTCCTTGTTGTAATACCGCGGATCGCGCAACGACACCGAGTCGATCTTTGCCCACGGACCGAGACCTTCGGGCGACTTCAGCACGAGATAATGACTCAGTCCCGACTTGATGCGCCCTGACGCCTTTGCTCCCTGCACCTGAGGCAGAGAGGTGAATCCTTCAACCTGGGGACCCCAGACGATTTTGTTCTTCACATCGAGTTCATCGTAGACATTGAGCACGGGCGCCGGAAGCGGAATATACGTCTGCGTGGCTGCGTACATGCCCGTCGTCGGTGTGTTTTCAGGTTTGAACTGAATGCCGTCGTACTTCGTGAGCGGAGCTCCGGTGTACATCTGTATGGCGCGGTCCGCCACGTCGCGGATCGAGATCACAGGCTGCGTATCCGTGCGTGAGATGCCTTTGCCCGCCGTGACGTACCACGGAAGCTCATGCGTCTTCAGATACGCGCTGCCCATCGATGTAATGCCGGCGATCGCGGAGATGCCCGGATACTGCAACGAATCGTACCAACTCGGCACGGGGAAAAACCACGATGGCGACGGGGTGTTGGCGCCGCCCGCATCGCGCCACACTGAATCGGCCGCCACGCCGGGACCATATCCGACCACGTGCGCCGTCGCAAAATGAAGATGCGTGCCGGGTGTGAACACATACGGACCGTACGACGTGTAATGGAAGAACGCTCCCGTGTACCCGCTCGCAGAAAAAGCCCTCGGCTTCATACGGCCATGCCAGTAATCGATGATCTCGGCGCTTAACCCGGGATTGGCAAGCTGTGGATTCCACGCGCATTCCATGTACGGAGCATAATACTTCGCCCAGTTGGTCGAGTCGGTCGATGGCGTTGCGCTTGTGGTTTTGTTGTTGAATCCGCTGGGATTGTGCGTGTTGATATCCAAACCGAGCAGGATCGTGCGCGACATTTCCTGGTTGCGATTGCCGTTCGTTTCCGTCGTATAGGGTTGCTTGAATTTTCCGTTCGCATCCCACACACGAGCCGAATCACTCACGGTGTAGACAGTGTTCTGTTTCAACTGGAGATTGTCCGTATCGTAATGCAGCGGCAGGAATCCGATCGCCTGCGGCGAATCGAGTCCGCCGCGGTTTCCCGGCGTCGACCATTTGTTGAAATATGTCGCATCGGGAAATCCGTTGCGCGAATGGACGTACGTCATGAAGCGCGAAAAATTATAGCGGGCGTATTCCTCCCTGCTTCTGCTCGTCACTGACGATTCGTTCCATACTCCGTATTTGCGCATGAGCCCGAATGCCGAGGGCGATAACGCGTTCTGGAACATGACGAATCCGTTCGTATACTCGACATTGTCGTTATTCACGATATCGTATTCTGTGATGATGAACGCGTCGTATCCCGGAAAGCTCCAGGCGCGGCTCGTCTGCGTGACCGTGATGTTCATCGGAGGTTTCGTCGTATACTTTGCCGTGATGATCTCCTCCGCCTCATTCGGATTGTAGGCGGGATTGAGATCGCCGTTTTCGAGCGTCGGATAATTTTCAACGCGCGAGATCGGACCGGGGATCACATAGACACCCGCGATCGCCGTCGCGTTGCCCGAACCGTCTGTGAGTCCGCCACAGGCACGCGCTTGATACACGCCGCGTACAAGCGCGCGCAGCACGAGGCCCGAGCCCTGTCCGTTCTGCTGGCCGAAATATTGTATGCCGTCAATCGTCTGGCGCGAGTTGGGCGGCCACTCGAGCGCGGATGTGCCTTCGGTGATGCCGATGATGTTCGAGTTGGAACCTTCCAACGCGCGGCCCAATTCGCCCGTATTGTATACCGTCTGGCGCAGCATGCTGCGCGTGTGAGTCTCGTAAAGACGCTGCGACACCGCCATGGACGAAACCACGATCAGCATGAACAGTAAAAATCGTATCTGCTTCATCTCGAATTCCTATATGAGTGTAGAGAATGATTAAAAATCGATGGCGACGCCGAAATAAAACGACCGCGGCGAATTGTCGTACATCAGGAACGTGTGGTTCACGCCGTAGGCGCTCCCGTAGTTCTGATCATCCCAGTACTGAACGCCCGAGTTCGGATCGTCGAGCGCGTAATGTGCGTACTGCGCGGTGATCGGATTCTGATCGACTTTGTTGGCCGTGTTGAAAATATAATTGTAGTTGAAGATCTTGTTGTCGAACACATTGAAGCATTCGGCATAGAGAGTTGCCGTCGTGCCGAAGAAGTTCCTGAGGATCTTTGTCACTTTGATATTCGTGTTGTATTCTGCCGGCGTGCGGAGTCCGTTCACATCGGTCGCATTATCGGGCGACGTATAGGGACGTCCGCTTCGGGCAAACGCGCTTGCCGAAATGATGAAATCGCCGAGGGGATACGCATCGAACAGCTTGGGTCCGAATTCGGGATCGGATGCGAGCGCAAGATTGACGATCAGATTATGCGTGCGGTCGAAATTCAGCAGCACGTCCTTGATGGGCACTTTCGTCACGACGTCCGTCGAGATGACTCCGGTCGGACTCTTCGTGATCGCCGCGGGCGCGTTCGAGACCGATGCGCTCTTGCCCGTGGCGACGCCGAATTGATAATTGACCGATCCGGTGAGCGCTCCCCGTCGCTTCGAAAGCACGAGACGGAATCCGCGCACGTCGGCGTAATCGCGATTGAAGTACGAGAAGTAGCTCGTGCCCGACGACAGGTTCGTATACACCGCCTGTTCGAGCTGGTCCTTGATGTCCTTGTAGTATCCGCTCACATCGAGTGTGAAGCCATCGCCGAGTCCCTGCATCACGCCGATGTCGTAGCTGTTTGTCACCTGGGGCTCGAGACGCGGATTCGAGAGCGTGCTCACAGCCGGGGACGTGGGCGGAGGCGGCATTTTTTGCGTGGCGCCGATGACATATTGGAACGAGGGACGCTGCATATATGTGCCGTAGTTCAGGTGGAACACAGTCGCTTCGGTGACGGGGAACGACACGCCGACTCTCGGCTGGAAACGTCCGATCGGTTTTGCCTTCTCCATCGCCGCCCGTGTTGCGTCATAGTCGAGCGTCGGATTGCCGAGCGAGTCTGGCACGACGAACGGATCAAACTGGTTCGAATAGAAATCAGTATTCGAATTCCAATAGTCCCAACGGAATCCGATATTCGCGATCATGCCCTCGAATTCCATCTTGTCCTGCGCATAGAGACCGGCTTCAAACGGCTTGCCCGTGTACTGGCGCAGCGTGATCGATCCCTTCGAGGCGATGCTGCCCGTGTTGTTCACATCGAGCGTATACGCATTGGCCTGGATGCCGGCATTCAACAGATGCGATTTCGTGATCTGACTCGTGAACGACGCGTCGAGCGAGACTGTCGTGGTCTTCTCGTTATTGAATGTGCTCAGATTGTTGCCGAGATAGAAAAATGTTTTTCCTGTCATGTTCTGATAGGACAGGAAGTTCAGCGTCCGAGTGACGATGGCAGTGCCGGTTTCCATGTTGCGGACGGCATCTGTGACTTCCGAGTACCAGGGGGATGTGCCGAGACGTTTGTTCGTGCTGAGCGAGTTGAGTTTGACCTCATAGAACGTGCTTGGAGAGAGAGCGTGCGAGAAGCGGGCGCCGAGCTGGATGTTTGTCTGCTTCTGATACGAGATGCCAAGGATGCGGTCCCACACCCATTGATAGAATCCGGTGCCGCTGCCGAGAATGTTGTCGAATGCATATTGATATCCGCCGCTGAGCTTGAGCGTCTTGCCCTCGCCGAGATCGAACGCGAGATTTCCCATGACCTGCTGCTGCGTGTTGGGCTGTTCGGTCGGGACGATCGCGTTGTTGACCTGCGATCGGATCGCCATGAACATCGTGAGACCGTCGGCCAACGGACCGCCAGTGGCGCCTTCGAGCGTATAGTCGACTGTGTTCCAGTACTTGCGATTCAGATCGCGCGCCGTGGCGCTCTGCCACATGGCCTTTGACACCTGCACAGCCACCGCGGTGTCTAAAATGCCGCCCGTCGCACTTCCGTATGAGGAGTTCGTCCATCCGATGAGCGCCTTGTTCCCCGTGCTCGCATCGCCGTAGCGCCAGAAGTTTGGATCCTGAAGCTTCACGAGATACGGATTTGAATTTTCGTCGTAGATGCTCGGGCCGAAATATTTTTTGTCAGGCGCGCGCAGCCGGAGTTCGAACTTCGAACGCCAGCGATCGGACTTCCCTTCCTTCATCGTGATGTTGATCACGCCGGATTGCGCGTTGCCGTATTGGGCGCCGAATCCGGATGTGACCACTTCGATTTCCTCGACGGCGCTCATAATCGGACTGAATGCCGATGTGGCATCGAGCGGATTGACGATGCCCATGCCCTGGAGCGTGTACAGTTCCTCGTTCGATCTGCCTCCGCGGAAATGTCCGTCGGTGACGTCGGCCGCGAGTGCGATCACGTCTGACACATCCCGCATGCCTGCGATCGCTTTGACATCGTCGGAACGGATGATCTCGCTTGTCGATGTCTTTTCCTTCTCGACGTCAGGCCGCGTCGCTTCGACAATCACTTCGGCATGTTCGATCGCCTCGGACGAGAGCTTGTAGTCGACAGTCGTTGTGCGATTCGAGTTGACGATCACATCCTTCTGGCTGCTCTTTTGATATCCGAGCATCGAGGCTTGCACAACGTATTTGCCGGGGGGAATATTCAAAATGAAATACGATCCATCGATATCCGACACCGCGCCGAGCGACGTGCCGATCACGCGGATATTGACACCGACGAGAGGTTCTTTGGTCTGTGAATCGCGAATCGAGCCCGAGATTTTACCAATGGTCTGTGCCTGGACGGAGCCCAATGCGAAGATGACGAAGAGTGCGCAAATCAGTATGCGGCGTCCGGCACGATGAGGCGGCAATGTATGCAGAGAGCGGCGCCGATGACTGAAAGCATTGCGAACGTTGAAGGGTGGTAAACTGAAGCAAGTTGTCATTGGGACTCCTCTTGATACAAGATGGCAAGTACCGGTGGCTTGATAATATTTTTGTTGAAGATATCGATAACTTTACCGTTTACTTTGCGGCAGAAAACAGCGGAATGTATCGATTACTTTAACGATAACTTAAATTACGGTCAATTATTTTCAATGTCAAGCGCGTGCTTGATTTTTTTTCAGTGCAACAAAGACGGTTTGATTTCCGTATGCGCTATATAACTTGGGGATCGAGGGGTATACATCTCGCTATTTTTCACACACTCCGCACAGAGTCGATATGCCACAACTTCCTGTTACCTATCAATTGAACGTCGAGGGGGCGCACGCAACCTCCTATTATCGCGACGCCTCATCGTTTACAGACGAAGTGCTGGCACGTGCGCAATCGCGTCTCATTCCGGCCGCCGTGCAATACCGCGACTATCTTGTGGAACACTCGCTTGAATCACCACGCTCTGTCGAAGAATATGCATTCGAGCTTCTCAATCTTGGTGTGCTCTGGAGAACATACGGACAGACGGCGCTCGCTGTGCGTCTCGCCCCCTTCCACTTCCTTTCAAATCTCGGCGAATGGCGCAAGACGCACCAGCGACTCAAACCTTCCATCGACGTGTTGCGAGGAGTATTGCTCTCCCTGTTTCTTGTCCCCGTTCCAATCGAACGTACGCTCTTTCCTCCCATCTCACTTTCCGAAATCGGAAGACTCGTGACATGGCTCGAGGCGACGGGAGATTTTCGTGAAGATGCATTCCGCTATGTGAGATGGCTGGGATACATGGGCGGACTTGACGCCGATCGATTGCGTGATCTGATGGATGAGGTGCTCGATTTCGCCGACTGGTTCGACTCCATCAGCACGGTGCGGATGGGATCGTATACGCCGAACGTCGATTCGTTTCTGACCGAGCGCTCGTCGTTTTATACGTGGAGAGAGGACCGTTTCGCCTGCCTGCGATCGAGGACCGAATACCATCTGACGATGGTCGGCGCCGAAATCATGAATCGCGCATTCAGGGACGAGTTCCTCGCCTGCGAACGCAAGACGGTCCTTGCCCCCGGCTGCATGCGCGCACGGACGGCGGATAAATGCGAGGGAACGAATACTCCGGATGGAATTCGCTGCACGGGCTGCGAAGCCTCGTGCAATGTGAACAAGCTTCGTGAAACAGGACTGCGAAACGGATTCGACGTTGTCGTCATCCCCCATTCAACTGACCTCTCGCGCTGGGCGGCAAAGCCCGGCGCCAAGCCGAATGGTGTTGTCGGTGTGGCGTGCCTGTCCGTACTGCTTGAGGGCGGTTGGGAATTAAAACGCTACGATGTGCCGGCGCAGTGCATTCTTCTGAACCAGTGCGGCTGCAATAAACACTGGCATGAGAAAGGCTTCCCCACGAATGTCGATGTGAGACAACTCAAGAGCGTCGTCAATGCGCAGGTCCAGCCTGCCATGGCCACTTAACCACAGTCTTCATCAACGCATTCATTCACAGTGAACGCTCATATCCCGCATGCACGACCGTGATTCTTTGCAGACGTCTTGCGGCTGTTCAGGAGCCTTGGAGGGTGCGTGTTATTTCTTCTTCCCGTGTTCAGCTTCAACAGTGATCGCAATGCCGCCACGCGCCATAAACTCTCCCGTCACCTTGCACCATCGCGGCTTGATCGTCTTGACAAGATCGTTCAGGATGACATTCGTCAAATGCTCGTGAAAGATTCCCTCGTTCCTGTACGACCAGAGATACAGCTTCAGTGATTTCGACTCGACGATAAATTTATCGGGGATATACTGGATCAGGATCGTCGCAAAATCGGGCTGGCCCGTGATCGGACACATGCAGGTGAATTCTTCCGTCCTCAGCGTAACGACGTAGTCGCGTGTCGGATGAAGGTTCGGAAATGCCTCGAGGTTCTTCGACGGCTGCGCCGTGTGTCCGAGTATTGTGAGACCCGGGGATGGCTTTGCTTTCGCCTGTTTCGTTTTCTGTGTGCTCATGTGTGTACTGTGTGATTGTTGAATTCGGGGTCTGTGCCTACAGCGTCGCTTCCATCTCCGCATATGTCGACGCCGTCTCGCACACTCGTATGCGGATTTTTTTGATCCCGTCCCAGGCGCGCGATCCGCTTGATTTTTCTTTCATCACGGCGTCTGTGAGATGACGCAGAAGATAGGTCCCGATGTTTTCTGCAGTGGTTGGAAACGGCACAAAGACCGTCTTCATCGCGGAGGATTCGAGAAAGTCCTTCACGCGCGTATCCGACTCGTCGCACATGAACGAATGATCGAGCCTGTCGATCATCGGCTTCACGATCGCCTTCAGATCTGTATAGTCGACGAGCATACCGTTCGCGCCCGGTTCTCCTTCCACTTCAACCATGAGCCTGTATGAATGGCCATGGATATTCTGGCAGCCGCGCGTATGCGTCGGCAGCCTGTGCCCCATCTCCCAGTGAAACTCTTTGCCGATTTTCATCATCTGCCGTTTCCCGTTTTGTATTGCCGCGCGCTAAACACCGCGTTTGTCTGGCGGCCAAATGAATTTATGCATCTGCAGCTGCATCCGTACGTCGAGCCGGTCTCTCAGGATCCACTCGGTCAGCATCAGCGGCGTGATCGCCCCGAACACGGGCGACATGAGCACCACCGCCCTCGCGCCGAGGTCGTATGTGCGCATGATCTGTTTCGACCAGAGATAATCCTCTTCAGAGCCGATGACGAATTTGACTTCGTCATTGCTCGTGAGATGACCGACATTGCTGAAGAAATTTTTTTTCGTCATGCCGCTCGAGGGACATTTGAAATCGACGATCTTCTTCACGCGCGCGTCGATCCGACTGATGTCCTTGTACCCTCCCGTTTCAATCATGACGCTGCATCCACTATCGCACAAGCGTGTCATCAGTTCGTAGACCGGCTCCTGTTCGAGCGGTTCTCCTCCCGTGATCTCAACCAGTCTGCATCCGAATGCATTCGTCCGTGCGATGATCTCGTCGAGCAAGAGGTCTTCGGCTTCGCCGTCGAAGTCGAGCCCGTACGGCGTGTCGCACCACGAACAGCGCAGACCGCAGCCCTGAAGCCGTACGAACGTGCACGGAAGTCCGGCGTTCGTCGACTCTCCCTGGATACTGTAAAATATTTCGCTGATCCGAAGCGTGTTCATGACTCGTACCACTTATCGATGTGAAACATAGGGTATCGGATCGACAAGTCCCGCTTCCTCGAATCCCTTGAGGCGCAGCGTGCATGCATCGCAGACGCCGCACGATTCGCCGAGAGGCGACGGATCGTAGCATGTGTGCGTCATCGAGTAATCGACACCGAGGCCGACGCCGGTGCGTATGATTTCCGCCTTCGACATTGCGATGAGCGGCGCGTGAATTCTGTACTTCGCACTGCCCTGCACGCCTGCTTTCGTGGCAAGATTGGCGAGCGTTTCAAATGCGCGTATGAATTCGGGACGGCAATCCGGATAGCCGCTGTAATCGACCGCGTTCACGCCAATGAAGATGTCTGCGGCGCCCAGCACTTCAGCCCAGCCGAGCGCGATCGAGAGGAAAATTGTATTGCGTGCGGGAACATATGTAGCGGGAATTTCAGCCGACATCGTTTCGAGCGTCCTGTCTTTCGGCACCGGCAGATCGCTCGTCAATGCCGATCCGCCGAATGCGGTGAGATCGATGTTGATGATCTTGTGTTCCTTCGCCTTGAGCTGCGCGGCGACTTTTTTGGCCGATGCGATCTCCCACGTGTGCCGCTGTCCGTAATTGAATGTCAGCGCGTAGACTTCGTATCCATCCTTCCGTGCAATGGATGCCGCCGTGACGGAATCCAATCCGCCGCTCAGGAGCGCGACCGCCCTGTGTGTTCCACTCATGCCATGTCCTCCGCTTGAATTTTCGCAATCGTTGTTTCGATACGTGCGAATTTCAAGCGCCCGTGTAATAAAAACGAGCCCAATACGGCGGGCTCGCTGTTTTCATACAAAATACGGTTTTATCGCTTCATCTGCAAACAACGCGAAGTGTGAATACTGGTTCGCCATCTCTGCACACGACGCGAAGTGTGAATGAAGGGCTTGTTCGCCTCATCAGTCAAACGGCGCGGCATGTGGAAGTGTCATTTCGTCTTTTTTCCCGCCGCCAATTCATAGACGAACACGGCGAATGCGATGCTACCCACCGCAAAGATCGTGTCTCCGAACACACGCATCCAACGGAATGTCACCATCGTGTCGGTCTGCAGGAATGCAGCGCTGCGCGCATACCAATATCCATGTTCAACCGAAGCTACCGTCTGCATGAGTCCCACCGGGAGCAGGCTGAGCGTCACCATAGCAAACAATCCGATATTGATGGACCAGAATGCGAATCCGATCATTTTGTCGCTCCATACGATTCCCGGCTTCAGCGATCGCATCGTGAACAAGAGCAGTCCCATCCCGAGCATGCCATAGACACCGAAGAGCGCCGCATGTCCATGCACCGGTGTTGTATTCAGTCCCTGCATATAGTAGAGCGCGATCGGCGGATTGATCATGAAACCGAACAGTCCCGCGCCGACCAGATTCCAAAACGCCACGGCAAGGAAAAAATAAATGGGCCATTTGTACTGCGTAAGCCACTGGGCCGAACGCGAGAGTTTCACATTCTCCCAGGCTTCGAATCCCACGAACACAAGCGGCACGACTTCGAGCGCGCTGAAGACGGAGCCTAACGCGAGCACGACTGTCGGCGTGCCCGAAAAATACAGATGATGCAGCGTGCCGATGATGCCGCCGGACAGATAAATCGTTGCCGTCAATACGACGGCCTCGGCTGCGGCCTTGATGCGGATCAGTTTGAGACGCGCAAAGAGGAACGCGATGACGACCGAGGCGAACACTTCGAAGAATCCCTCGACCCACAAATGCACGACCCACCATCTCCAGTATTCGGTGACGGCGAGGTTCGTGTGTTTTCCATACATCAACGCGGCCGCATAAAACAGCGCGATCGCGCCGCTTGCGATGAGGAACAGTGTGAGGATCGGTTTCTGTTCATCTTTCCGTTTGAGCGCGGGCAGGATCGATCGCGCCATGAGAAAGAGCCACAACAGGAGTCCGATGAACAGCGCCAGCTGAAAGAACCGTCCCAGATCGATATACTCAAGTCCGCTGTGCCCGAAATAAAACCAGAGCGCATCGGGCAGATGATGCATCACGCTCATCCACTGACCGGCCATCGATCCGAGCACGACGACAAGCAGCGCACCGAACAGCACATTCACGCCGATGCGCTGTCCTTTCGGTTCCGCTCCGCCGACGGCGGGACCGATGTAGAGTCCGGCAGCAAGCCATGCGGTTGCGATCCAAAAGATGCCGAGCTGCGTGTGCCAGGTACGCGCGATTGAATACGGGAGGATCTTCGAAAGCGGAATGCCGTAGAACGAATCGCCTTCAACGCCGTAATGCGCAGCGACGATGCCAAGCACGATTTGCAGGATGAGCAGACCGAGCACAGTAAAGAAATATTTCACCGTCGCTTTCTGAGAAGGAGTTGCGATCGAACCAACGAGCGGATCGGTTGACGGAATCGTGTCGGCCGGCTCATTATCCTTCCTGCGCGCGTGGAACCATGCCATATAGCCGATGCCGGCAAGCAGCAGGATGATGCTCACGCCGGTCCAGACGACGGCATCTCCGGTCGGCCGATTGCCCACAAGCTCGTCGTGCGGCCAGTTGCTTGTATATGTGATGTCCTCTCCGGGACGGTTCGTGACGGCAGCCCACGAGGTCCAGAAGAAAAACGCGGCAAGCTGTCGAAGTTTCGCCGGATCGCTCTGCGTGTTGCGCTGTACGGCATATTCCGGTTTGCCGTTTGCGAACACGTCGCTGAAATGCGCAGCGTTCGACTCGAATGCCCGCGCGCGAACGGGATCGATCGCGATCGTTTTCGATGCCGGATCGTATGTGTTCCGTCGCATCAACTTCTGCAAACGCGATGTCAATTGCGCCTGCTGCTCTCCCGTGGCCGCGTCGAAGCCGGTTCCAAATTCTTTCTTCGCCCATTCATCGAGAATGAACACCGCCTCACGATGAAGCCAATCAGCGGACCAGTCGGGGGCGACGTAGCTGCCGTGTCCCCAGATCGATCCGGTTTCCATTCCGCCCAGCGCCTGCCACACATTCTGTCCCGCCTCGATATCGCCTGGCGGAATCACGACCGTGCCGTCTGTCGAGACGACGGATCGGGGAATCGGCGGGGCTTCCTGATAGATTCGCGTGCCAACCCATCCCAGGATCGTGAATGAGACGACAAGCACTGTTGTGAAACCAATCCAATATTTTTTCATAAGGGCGGTCCTCTTCTTCATCATGTCGTCGTGATGCGCGATACATGTCCGCTGATAGTCATCAAAACATCAATTCACGCTTGTGAGTTCTTCCTCGATCCTAATCGCAAGCGGGAAGAGGATATTGTTCTCGAGATGCACATGCTGGTGCAGGTCTTGTTCAAAATCCTGAAGCTCCTGATACGTGATGCTGTATGTGGTGCATCCGTCCGGCGGCACGGTGTAGCCGCTGCTGAGCGAACGGATCGCATAGAACGCATCGCCGGCAGATTCATGCTCCGACTCCATCATGCGGATCGGATTCTTCACCGATCCAAATGCTGAGGCAAGACCAGCGCGTCCGTTCTTCTTCGCGTCGATGAGTGAGAGGATAGCCGGAAAGAGGATCGCTTCCTCTTTATGCATATGACTGGTGAGTTCGTCGGCCACGTGTCTGAAATGCTCTGCGATCTCGACAAGCTCGGGATGATTCTCACCGTGGACTCGTGCGATCTTCTGTGTATGCGTCAACAGCACGGGAATCATCTTCCGGACATAGGCGTGATGGTTGTTTACGATATAGGTGAGGAGGAACGAGGCGTCCCATTCCGCGAACCGTTCGCCGGATTGGGGCGCGGTTTCGAGCGCGCGAACCAATTCATCCATGACGCGCGCTGGATCGAGGCCTTTTTCAGCGCAGGCTTCGTCGACTGTTTTCCCGCCCCTGCAGCAGAAGTCAAGCGAATACGTTTCGAATACGGCAGCCGCGTGGAAATTATTTTTGACAATTTCTTTCAGTGTGAGAGATGTTGATTCAGGATGTGACATAGCGTTACCCCTTGTATAATGATGAGTAATTCAACTTGTTGATTAAATGTACTCGAACAAGGGAAGGCGAGTTTATGATGTACATCATAAGGAAGAAAAAATCACTTCGGCTTGCGTTTCAGGATGATCTTGCCGTCGGGTGTCAATTCGAGCAGTCGCCGCTGCTCCATCGACTTGATCGAGCGGATCACGGTTTCGACACGAAGTCCCGTCATATCGGCCAATTGCTGGCGCGTGAACGAGAGCGTCGCCGGAGCATCGGGATTCGACGCACTTTGTCCCGTGAGATATTCGATCAACGTTGAAAGCCGATGTTCCGCTTCTTCGATCGCGATCTCAGAAAGCATCGTCGATTTGTAAATCAGCCGGTCCGACAGAACCTTTAAGAGATGGAGGTGGATTTCGAAATTATTCCGAAGCAGCAACACGAACTGATCGTATCCGATTTTCCAAATGGCGCTCGCTTCGGTTGCATAGGCGGAAGCCGGGTACGCTACGCGCGCAAAAAAAGGCGGCTCGCCAAAACTCTGTCCCGCGCCGAAATATCCCTGCACGAATTCGCGTCCCTCGCTGCTCACGTTGACCATTTTAATGCGGCCGGACTTCACGAGATAAAAATTCGTGGCGGTCTCCCCCTCCTCGAACAACATCTCCCCTTTTTTCACTTTGAGCAGAGACGCGTGATATTTTTTGAGAAGCGATTCGTCGATCATGATTCATGCTCCGTGATGAGTGCACACAGGACATTTCAAACAACAGAGCCCCTCCGGCTTTCCGGAAGGGCTCTCTGTCATACTGCTGCCGACGCTTGTGTTACTTCAACAGCATCATCTTCTTCGACGAGATGAACGAGCCGGCTTCCATACGATAAATATAGATGCCGCTGGAAACCTGCACACCGGCGTTGTTCCTGCCATTCCATGTCGTTTCGAAGTATCCTGCATTCGTCATTCCGTTTACGAGCGTGCGCACTTCGCGTCCGAGCAGATCGTACACGATGAGCCGTGCCACGGACTGCTGGGGCAATGCGAAGCGGATCACGGTCGACGGATTGAACGGATTCGGATAATTATTCATCAGTTCAAATGTCGTCGGCAGGGCCGCTGACGCTGCCACATCCGTAATCGTGATCGCCTTGATGTCGCTCATCGACCGCGGCATGAGCTCGTATCCATCGTTGGGAACCGCGCTCGAGGAGTATTGGCTCACCACACCGACGGCGTTCACAGGCCACGTCGGTTCCGCCGCTCCAGGAAGATCCGTGACTGACGAAACGAACATCTGAACCGAATCTTTCTTGATCAGGTTCTTCACATACACGCTTGCATATCCATTCTTTGCCGGCCATGTGCCCGACGATTTGAACAGCGAGTCGATCTCGATGAGCTGGCCCTCGTAGGCTTCGGAATTCGCGCCGAACTGCTGCACAGAGAGGCGCTTCGGCGCAGGCACGACTGCGTTTTTCTTGATCACCACATAGTGCAACGAATCCATGAGCACTGTGAATTCAACGACACCTTTGTATTGGGCCACGATGCCCGTCACCTTGATCGAATCTCCGATTTCGGCAGGCGCCGCCGGCTTCTTGTCAAATGAATAGACCATCATTCCGCCCGTCGCATCCTGCATGAATGTCTGGAAGCCCGATGTGGTCGAGAAGTTCACCGTGGTGATGACACCGTACACCGTGAGCGTATCCTTCGTCACCGAATGGTCGGCAAAGAAGTCGTTGTTGAGATCTTTTCGCGCCTCGCCGATTGTTACGACCGGAATCGGCTGAGCGACCGGCACCATCGTGAATTCGTCGGCTCCGATATCGGGAGTCGTCGCATTGCGGGCCTCACCGTCGATATCCGTCAAGATACCTGCGATCGGAACGCCGGCATTCGAGATGACGGGCGTGACGAGCGCTTTCGTGTCGATATGAAGATCGGTCGCTGAAACAAATCCGGGAGCGCCGATCAACGAATTGGCATCCACGCCAGAGAGCGAACGCCATGCAGTCATGGTTGTTGCCTTCGTCGTGTCCTTGAATCCCGTGAGCGCATTCGATGTGCTTGCGCGATGATAGTCGTTGTAATCCGCTGTCAGCGTGCCTGCGAGCGTACCCGGTGTACCGTTATTGCCGCGATAGATATCAACGGAGGCGAAGTCGTCTTCGTAGTTCGCAACGATGTTGTTCTTCACCGTATTGATGCCGTTCGTAAAATACAGTCCGCGGTAATTGACCGTGCCCGTTCCGATCGGCGCAAGCGAATCCATGCGGATCGTGTTGTAGTAAATATTCGCCACTGCCGAATCGGCGACGCGAATGCCGTACAGATACGCGTTCTTGTCCGTGTTCGATCCGACGAGCGCGAATCCGGAGATCATGTTGTTATTGATGTTGAACGTCCCGCGGCCTTCAATCGAAATGCCGGCGATGCCGCCCGTCGTGGAGGATGAATCCCTCACGGCAAGTTTCGTGATCTTGTTTGCGTAGACGTTATACGTCGCCGAGGCGAGCGTGTTCGTCGCAAGAACGCCCTCGTTCGTCAGATTGCCGAGCGCGCTCTGGTTCGTGATGATCTCGTTGTTATACACATCGGTGCTGCCAAGATAACTGATCGCAACGCCGTGGCGTACGCCTTCGATCTTATTGTTGCGGATGACGATGGCGCTCGGATACGTTCCGGGCGTGCCGGTCAGATATCCACCCACGCCGCCTGCCACTTGTGTCGCGCCGGGGAAATTCGCGCTGATCCAATTGTTGTCGAGCGTGATCTTCGAAGGGACTTTCTCGACAGCGCCGGTATTTGTCGCAGTGGCTGTGCGGATCACGACGGCCTGATCGAGGAGATCGCCGTCAATACCTGCCGCGGGTGTGACCTTGTACAAAATATTGCAATTCTTCACAGTCACATTCTGCACATCGCCAACAATGACCATCGGAATGGCATTGCGCGTTGCGCCGGTTGTCTGGATCGTGAGATCGCGTGACTTCCCGCCTTCGCTATTCGAACCGTCGAAAATGATGTTACGCGTTGTTTTCAGATCAGTCCATTTCATTGTGGCGCCGTTCGCGCCGATGAGCAAGGCGCCCGCCGGGCCTTCGTTATTGTCCGCTGCGTATTGCAGCGTGATCACCGGTTTGACGCCCACGGCCGGTTTGAATGTGACCGAATACGGAGTCGGATCGACCGCGAGGCCGATGCCGAAGCCGCCTGTTTGCGGCTCCGTGATGTCGCTTGTGATATAGAATGTCGTGTTGCTTGGAATCGGCATGCCGTGGCTCAGAGAGTCGAGCGCGGATTTCAGACTTGCGAAGTGCGCCTTCTCGCCGGCGACGCTGCCCGTTCCGACCGAATAAAAATTCTCAAGCGTCGGTACGCCCATTGCCTTGTACCATGATTTCTCCACGCGAATGCCGTCGATGACAAGCGACGCAGCGTTTGTCGCGCTGCCTTGGCGAAGCGCGACATAACTGAAGTTCTTTGCATCGGCGCGCGTGATTGCGGTATCGGAAATCTCTGCAACGGCAGGTTCCGCCGTCAATGCCGCACCCGAGGGCAGCACATACAGCTTCACAACATCGTTCGAATCCTTGGCGGGATCGAATGAATATTTGACGACAGCCAGATAGGTTGTATTGAAGTTGAACACTGTCGAACCGTACATTGCAGTTTCATTGCTCTTGCTGAGACCGAATTGGAAACCTGTTCCACTCGACTTGATGAAGAGTCGTCCGTAGTAATTGTATGCTGCTTCAGCCGGGGAAATACCGAAGAAATAATCGCCCCCCGCCTGCGCCGCGGTGACCTTGAGCATGAACGTCGAATAGAACGAACCACCCGAATCTTTCGGGAACGCCTTGTAGACGTCCTGTCCGGACGTGGTCAACGTGGCCGCATTGCCGATGCCCGACAAGGGATAATTCGGGAATGTGAGTCCGGGAGCCGTTGTGAGAATTGCATTCGTCGTCCCGCCGCTGTTGACCAGCCAGCCGTGCTGCGTCAACGAGTCGCCTGCGGCATAATCGAAGTTTTCGGGGAACGAAGGAATCGTCGTGACGCCCGTCCATGTTGAATCGACGCGAACGCCGTCAAGAGTGAGCGCGGCAGCAGTGCTGTTGCTTCCCTGCCGGAGAGTAACCGCTCCAAGGTTCCTCGCATCTCCTTTCGTACTGATCTTATACGGGCCAACTTCGGCCGTGGCGGGTTCGCTTGCAAGCGATGCGCCTTGCGGAAGGACATAGAGGGTCACCACGTCATTTGTATCGCCAGGGACGAACGTATATTTGAGCACGACCAGGTATGTCGTGTTGAACGAAAATACAGTCGTGCCAAATGGCTGTGTCGTTTCATTGTTCTTACCGAGTCCGAAGAGGAATCCGCCTGTCGTTGATTTCGCGAAGACGCGTCCGTAGATGGATGTCGGCGAATCAAAAAGCGTGAAGGCGAAGAAATAGTCGCCTGCGCCGATTTTAGTGCTGTCGACTTTGACCATGAATGCTGCGTACATCGATCCCACACTGTCTGGTTTGAATCCCTTTCTGACATCCTGGCCGGTTGTTGTCAAATGAACGGCGTTGCCGACATTGGATCCGGGATATCCGTTAAACGTCAACCCGGGTGAAGTAATGAGGATCGGATTCGCGCCCGCGCTGCTTACCGGCCAGCCGTGAATCGCGACACTGTCGCCGACTGGATATGAAAAATCTTCGTTCAGCAATTGCGCCGAAACGCTGCTGCCCAGACCTGCGAGCAGAATGAACAGCATCGAAAGTATAAATTTTATTTTCAAGACAGTGATCCTTTCATTTGTGAAGAAAGAACAATTGCGGTTCAACGGGACCTGAATAGTATGAAATATCTTTTAAAGATGCTAATTTTATTTAACCCCGCACCATATCGCGGGCACGTTCGGTGATCGTTCGGAAATCGATCTTTCCACTCCCCATCTTCGGCAGCTCCCCCATCACAAGAAAATGCTTTGGCAGCGCGATATTCGGAAGTTGTGCGGCGAGCTGTTTCATGAGCGCCTTCTCGTCGATCGCACGCGTCACGACGGCTACGATTCTTGCGCCCTTGAGCGGATCGGGCACTTCAACAACGCAGCATTCGATATCGGCCGGCAAATATTTCTCGAGCGCGGTTTCAACGCGGATGAGCGACACCATTTCGCCGCCGATCTTCACGAATCGTCTGAGCCGGCCCACATGCCACAAATATCCGTCTTTGTCCATCACACCCATGTCCCCCGTGTCGTACCATCCGTGGCGGATGTGGAGCGAGGTCTCTTCGAAATCGTCGAAGTATCCTTTCATGACAAGATCGCCCTTCACAAGGATCTTGCCGGTCTCGCCCGTCTTGCAGGCTTCGCTCGTTTCATAATTTTCAATTCTCACCTGCACGCCCGGAAGCACGCGCCCCACACTGCCGGGACGATTATGCGTCGGCGTGTTGGCCGTGATCGCGGGACTTGTTTCCGTCGTACCGTACGCCTCGTAGAGCACCTGTTGATGTTTTTCGATGAACGCGGCTCGAAGCGCATCGGGACACTTATCCGCTCCGGTCAGCATGAGCCTCACGCTCTCGAAATCGCCGGGCTCCGACTTCCGCAGATAGCCCCAGAAGAATGTCGGCGTGCCGCACATGAGCGTCACCTGTTCCTCACGCACGATGTCGCAGATCGCCTTGAAGTCAAGCGGATTCGCATAGGTGACGATCGTCATGCCGGTCATGAAGGGCACCCAGAGATTTGCCGTTTGGCCGAACACATGGAAATACGGAAGATTCGCAAGGAAAATATCGTCTTTCGTGAAGCGGATCGCCTTGCTCAGACTTTCGACGTTCGATCCGATGTTGCGGTGCGTCAATTGAACCGCCTTGGGATCCTTCTCGCTTCCGCTCGTGAACAGAATAACGAGATTGTCGTCGACGCTGCCGCCGTGTATCGACGAGAGCAGCAGCATCGTGGGCAGCTTCGACTTCAGCGCAGCTGAAAGCTTGTCGGCCGCGCCGATCGACGCCATGATATCCTCAATGAGCACCATCCCCGGCATCTTCGGACAATTAATTTTGTCGAGCAGCGCTTTCGATGTGATGACTGTTGTGAACGCGCACTTCCTCTGCGCGTATTCGACATTCGCCGGCGCGCCGGTCGAATAATTGATCATGACAGGCGTGCGCCCGCTCATCAGCGCGCCGAGTATCGCAAGCGCCGAACCGGACGACGTCGGGATCATGATGCCGATGAATCCCGGCTCGTACTGTTTGAATTTTTCGGCAATGATCAGCGCCGCGATAAGGGCCTTGCCGTACGTGATGCGGCGGCCTGTCGTCCTGTCGATAATTGCAAGCTTCCCCCCGTTCTTTTTTGCCACGCGAACAAATTCGTGATGCAGCAGCATGAATGATCCCTTGCTTGATGATGTGTTGACGGTTTATGCGTGTGCGATATGCGCCACACACGCATGTGTGCAATTCGACAGTAAGGTAGTGAAATTTGTCCAAAGGTCAATAATGAATTTTCATGCGCTTCAATTCATTTTACGGACCGGCAGGATGTGGCCGCGTGACACATGGTCCCAGATAAAACAAAAGGCCCCGGACTTATCCGTCCGGAGCCTTCTTCTTCCACATCATCTGTGTGCAGCGCATCACTGCATGCGCATGCGCGTCACGCTCATTCCCACCATTCAGTGATCGAATATGCGCGCAAAGCCTTTGCGTTCTTCACATCATTGAGCGTCTTTGAACTGTAATGATAATCTACTGTGCCTTTCATTGCGAACGAACTGTGATTCGGTCCCGTGAGCAGGATTCCCCCATATACTTGAGGCGTTCCCGTCGAAACAGAAAAATCGACTGTAACCTCCTCTCCATAAACGATGACCATACCAAATATATCAACAGTACCGGACAATTTAAGGTCTCCTCGTACGACAAGAACACCATAGATCTGTGTGCCACCGCCGATACGCAGTTCGCCTCCTCCGTCGTACACCATGATTGCCGGATTGGATGGACTGCCAAATATCGAGTTGCCTGCAATGTCGCCTGTAACTGTGTGTGTCGCGTATGCCTTATATTCATCCAAATAGTCTCTCACATCGGGTAATTCGTTCGATGTTCTCACTCCTTCTGAACCGAGTAGCGTGCCGCCGCTTGCTACGACGCGTTGGCTGTCTACTGGTGTCTCAACAGCCACTGCAGGCAATTCTGAATTTGGAACGAACGTGCCATCCGGATTCGTATCCCTGCCGTCGATCGAAGGATTTCCGCTCATCGTGAAATTAATACTGTCCGAAACGATGTTCACTGCGCCGACCAACTTCGGGAATGGTTTGGGGTAGCATCGAAGTTTCAGTTTCATCGAATATGCAGTGTCGCCGTATGTCGATCGCACAGTCAGCCACAGTGTATCGGCGTTGGTTTGTTTTCGAATCGTATAAGCCCCGTTCTGGAATGAGCCGGTGAATGTCGTGTCGGTGCTGACGCCGACATTCTCGTCGACCTTGTGCAGCACGACGTTGACAGCGCTGTGCGCGATGTCGCGCGCCTGCGTGAGCTGGTAGACTGTCGAGAGATTCTTCGTGCCCTGGACAAGCGTGTTATTGATCGACATGCTGTACGTGCCGATGAGCGCCGATAATCCGAGCACCATTAAAATTGCCGTGCGTCCCATGTGACGTTCCTATAAATTTTTCGGGAAGAACGTGCGTTCCCAGTACAGTGATGAATATGTCGAATCGACGGGCATCATCGATTGAACGACCGCCTCCACTTTGATCGATTTGATCTTTGAAAGATTTCCGCCGGTGACGGGGACGGTCAGCTGCGTGCCCAGCGAATCGTAATAACGAAATTTCATATATGTGAGACCGTACGACGACGGAACCGCCGTTCCGTTGTTCACCTTCTTATAGAGCGGAAGGTCGTGCGGATTCTGTGTTCCGGGCAATTCCGTTTCATCACCGGCATAGTATCTGATCGTGGCGACAGTATGCGTGTTCGTGATATCAGACAGGAATGTGATGCCGGTGCTTTCGGCCGCGGTGATGGACGGCTTCGGCGCGCGATAGCCGATCTTATTGAAGTCGTATTCGATCGTCTGCGAGAAATCGGTCACTGCCAGCTGCACCGTGTAATCGAATGTGTTTCTGTACGACACTTCGGAGAGATTGCTGCCGACGGCAAAGATCGACAGCATCAGCAGACTGCCGATGATCGACGATGAAATGATGTCGAACATTGAATTCACAACGCCTCCTTATTGATAGCGTCTGTAGACGACGACACGGGACGACACGACCGCGTGGCTCATGCTCGGATTCGTGATCGACACCTTGACACGTTTAAAGAACGTCGGCACGGCCGACACCGCATCAGGATCGGCCACGGTCACATAATCGACGGTGTAGACGATTGTAAAATTATCGACAGTGGGAGTGGAGAATGTTTCAGTGGTGTTGTCGTAATCGTCGAGATCGTCGAACTGCGGGATGCCGCTTTCGTAGGGATCGGGACCAAGATTGGCGACGGACGTAAACTCCGACGCATTATAGATTTTTTTCGTGAGCGCTTTTTCGTCGAACGATTTGCGCGTCGCCTGGTCGAGCCTGTCCTCTGCAAGCGAGACGGCCTCGTGTGTCGCCTGCATGTCGTACGTCTCCGAATATTTCGACAGAATCAGCCCGTTCGCCTGAAGCACGACAAGCGATAAGAGCATCATCGCCGAGAGCACGAGAAATGTTTGTCCCATTGCGTTTTTGTCCTCATAGTTCGTCCGCAGGACAGCACACATCGCCTGCGAATGAACGGTGACACTGCGAATCCCTCATTAATATTTCGGTGTATCATGGGCTTCACTGTTGTGAAATTCTACAAAAATCGGGCCAATGCAATTTGCCTCAATTCTCGGCGAATTTCAACCATGCGTCGGATCAATATACGTAATTTCTACCAATTCCATGCATTTCCTGCGAAAATATTGCATGTTGTCACCCATCATAGTAGTTAATTCTCCTTTCATCCCTTTGCACTATCCCCTTTGCGTTTACTATTTTGTATTATAGAAGCGGGGTGTACTATCTTGTCCCATCAGCCTCCTTTTGCCATGCAATAACATTTGAGTGCCCTGTGCCAGGATTATGGAAGAACACATACTTCAGACGAACGGTTAAAACTGCAGCATGGGTTGTGGGAATTGTTATTGTCTTGATCGTTGCACTCGCGATTGCGCTTCAGCTGCCGCAGGTGCAGAACTATATCGCCCAACGGGTGATCGCTCCGATTTCAGCGAAAACACAGACTCGCATCGAACTCGGATCGATCACAATCTCTCTGCCGAACTCCATCGTTCTGAAAAAAATTTTCATCGAAGACCGCACGCGCGACACGCTCCTTGCAGTCGGCGAAGTGCATGTCAGCGTCAATCTGTTCGGCCTCGTCTCACGCTCGGTGCACATCAGTTCAATCCGCGTCGATTCGCTGACCGCCAATGTGACGCGGTCCATGCCCGACAGCGTATTCAACTTCGATTTTCTCCTCGACGCGCTTTCATCCGATTCGACAGCTTCCAAGCCTCCTCCCGATACCACAGGAGGCGGATGGACGATCGGCGTGTACGGATTAACGCTGAATGGTATCAATGTATCGTACGACGATGCGGTGACGGGAATGACGGCGCGCATCCGACTCGGCGCATTCGATCTGTCGATGGATATGTTCGATCTGCACGCGCGCAAATTCCGGATCGCTTCAGTCTCGCTCTCGAATACAAGCGCGGTTGTCGTACAGACGAAGGAATCGCCTCCGGATACGACAGTCTCGAAACCGACAGACATCGATCTCGGCAAAGCGTCTCTCTCCGGCGTTCACGTGCTCTATGAAAACACGGCGACAGACATGAGGATCGCCGCCGACATCGGCTCTTCGTCGCTCGATGCCGATCGCATCGATCTTCCATCGAAGCGCATCGCGCTCAATAAATTTTCGATCGCAAACACCGACATTCATGTGCGCGTGCCGCGTACGGTGCGCGATACGACGACGGCAGCCGATACGGCCGCGTTTCAGTGGATCGTCAGCCTCGGCAAACTTTCGATCGGCATGAACACGCTGCAATATGACGTCAGCGGCACGGCGACGAAGCGAGGACTCGATCCGAATCATCTCTCGTTCAGTCCCCTTTCACTCGAGGCCGAAAATCTTTATCTCAGCAGCGCGCGCGCCGATCTGTATCTCAAGCATGCATCGCTCGCCGAGCGAAGCGGATTCGTCCTGCGCAATTTTACATTCACAGCCGTCTACGATTCGCTGCATGCACAACTGTCCGATTTCGCTCTCGAGACTCCGTCGACGACGATCCGCCAGGATATGCTGCTGACGTATCCGTCTTTTTCCGTGTTGCAGAAACATCCAGGCGATGCGAAAGTGCGTCTGTCCGTCGACGAGACGCATATCGGCATCGCTGATCTGCTGCTGTTCAATCCGACGCTTCCCGTCAAACACTCCGATCGTTCTATCGGCATCGAGGCCGCACTGTCGGGATATGTGAAGGACCTGCGCATCGACCAGTTCACGGCGAAGGCCGGAGATTCGACAATCGTCGATGTGACGGGAACGGTGCGCGGATTGCCCGATGCGAAACATGCGATGTACGACATTGCGATTCAACGGATCGCGACGGGAAGAAACGACGTTCGCTTGTTCGCTGTCGATACGCTTGTACCGAAGTCCGTCTCGATTCCCGCGTCCGTCGCCATGACCGGATCGTTCAAGGGAACCATGAACGATTTTTCGGCGACCGCCCAGGTCTGGTCGACTGTCGGGACGATTGCCGCACAGGCCGCGCTATCCGGAGGCGCCGCGAGTCGCACGAGCCGATGGAACGCACAGGTCGAGATTAACGAACTGGACCTCGGCGCGCTGACGAACGATTCATCGGGTCTTGGCCCGCTCACGATGAAGGCGGGCGTCAATGGCGCAGGAATGACAAAAGAAGACATCGCCGCTCAGGTCGATGTGAATGTCGACAAGGCCGTACTCTTGGGATATCCCTATCGCCGCCTGACGGCGCACGGCAACGCGGGTGCAGATTTTTTCGACGGCACGATCGAGCTTGCCGATTCGAACATCGCGTTCCAATATCAGGGGAAGGTCAATATTTCGAAGGAGCATCCCGCGTATCAATTCACGTTCGATCTGAAGGGCGCCGACCTTCATCGTCTTCGCCTGTCGAAGGATGATCTGCGCGTGCAGGCATCGCTCGTCTCCGATCTTACCGGAGCAGGCGTGAACGACATCAACGGCCACGCCGATCTGCGCAACGTCGTCATCCTGAAAAACGGCAAACGCTTTGCGATCGATTCGCTGATGTATGCTTCGGTCAATAAATCGCGCAACACGCACGTGAGTGTCGAGTCGCCTGTGTTCGGAGCGACATTCGACGGCACGATTGCGCTCGGAAATCTGCCGGATGCGCTGCGAACACATTTTCATCGCTACTTCACGGTTCATGATACGACGACAAAGCCCGAGGCTGCTGTCGCCGACTCGCAAGCATTCTCGTTTAAGATCGAGCTCCGCGATCCGGAAACGATCACGGATGTGTTCATGCCCTCGCTTCGGAGGATCGATGCCGGCGTCATCGAAGGCAATTACAACAGTCTGAAGAACGATCTGAATGTGAACGTCGGGCTGAACAGCATCAAATACAACGACATCACGGTTGACACGATGCAGCTCACCGTGACATCCGATGCGAGGCAGCTGCGCGCGGGATTGCACGTGAGCTCGATCGCGGATTCGCAGTTCAACATCACGAATTTCGACGTGAAGGGCATCGTCGAACATGACAGCATCGATGTTGCCATGGAAAGCACAGACAACGACGGCGGCGGAACGAAAATGCTGCTTGCCGGAATCATCAACAGCATCAAAAACGGATATCAGTTCAGATTCAGGCCCGACGGCGTGGTCTTTCAAAACCGGAAATGGACGGTCGCACCGGATAACTATGTGCGGACCGGACCGGGATCGCTCATCGTTCACCACGTCACGTTGAGCGACTCGGGACAATCGATTTCAGCGCAAAGCACCAATGAAGGCGACGCGCATTCGCCGCTGAAGATCGAGTTCCAAAAATTCGATCTCGCAACGCTGTCGCAGATTGCCGAACGCGACACAGGATTCGCGCGCGGCCGGATCAACGGCACTGTCGAGCTGCGGAATCTGGACAAAGCCATGACGTTCGTCTCCGATCTCACGATCGACGGATTTTCGTTCGTCGGAAAACCTGTCGGCACGGTTGCGCTGCGCGCGAACAATCAAACCGCGAATGTGTACGACATCGCGCTGGACCTTACGGGCAACGGGAACCAGCTCGGGGTGCGCGGACAGTATAAGACCGTCGACACTGTCAACATCTTCGATCTTGGAATTCAGTTCAGTCCCATGAATCTCGCGAGCATCGAACCGTTCACGTTCGGCTCGCTCACACGCCTCTCCGGATCCATGACCGGGAATCTCCGGCTGACCGGCACGGCATCAAAACCCGCTGTCTCAGGAACGCTTGCGTTTTCCGATGCGGCATTCGACGCCGCCGCGCTCGGTTCATATCTGCGCCTGAACGGAGGCGAAATGGGATTCGATCAGCGCGGCATCGAACTGCGCTCGCTTTCGCTCGCCGATTCGCTCGGCAATACGGCGTCGATCAAGGGCATGCTCGGCACGACCGATTATAAGAATTTCAATTTCGATCTTTCACTTCAATCGAAGAATTTTCTTCTGATGAACAAGCCTCCCGATCCGAAGGCGATCTATTATGGCACGGTGTTCCTCAACAGCGATATGCGCATTCAGGGAACGCAGACACGTCCCGTGATCGATGTGCAGGCGTCGGTCGCAAAAGGCAGCGCGGTGACATTCATCCTGCCGGAAGCGTCGACCGATGTGCAGAACGAGGAAGGCGTCGTGACATTCGTCGATCTGAAAAATCCGGGCAATCCCATTATGACGCGCAAGACCGCCGGGACCTCGGGCGATTCGCTCTCCACGCGCTTTGCGGGAATCGATCTGACGTCGAATATCGAAGTGACAAAGGATTCGAAACTTCGGATCTTTGTCGATCCGACTTCGGGCGACTCGCTCGTCGTGCAGGGTGATGCCACATTCAGCATCGGCATGGATCCGAGCGGAGCGCTTTCGCTCACCGGCAGGTACGAGATCGCTCAAGGTTCGTATCAGGTGTCGTTCAATCAGCTCATCACGCGCGAGTTCGCCATCGAAAAAGGAAGCAGCCTCACATGGTTCGGCACTCCCTTCGATGCGGATGTGGATCTCACGGCCGTGTACACGGTCAAGACCTCTCCCCTCGATCTGGTTCAGGATCAGATCGCGGGCATGAGCCAGGAGGAACGGACAAAATACAAGCAGGAACTCCCGATCGAGGTGCATCTTGAAATGAAGGGCCGCCTCATGAAACCGGAGATTTCGTTCCACATCGACATGCCCGAAGATCAACGCGGCGCGCTGGGCGGAGCGGTCTATTCAAAGATCAATCTGGTGAACGAACAGGAATCGGAGGTGAACAAGCAGGCGTTCGCTCTTCTTGTGCTCGGACGGTTCGTTTCATCCGATCCCCTTGCTTCGGCCGATGAAGGCTCGGGATTGTCGGGTCTCGCGCGCTCGAGTGTGAGCCGGCTGCTTACTTCCCAATTGAATCAGCTCTCGCGCAAATATGTGAAGGGTGTGGACCTCAACGTCGGCCTCGAATCGGGTCAGGATTATTCAACAGGGACTGCCGAAAACCGCACGCAACTTCAGGTGGCGCTCTCGAAAAGTATGTTCAACGAACGCGTCACGGTTCAGGTCGGCGGAAACGTCGATCTCGAGGGTCCGAGAACCGAGCAGAATTCTCTCAACAATTTCGCAGGCGACGTCAAAGTTGGATACAAGCTCACAGAGGATGGACGCTGGCAGATGCAGGTATTCCGCCAGCGCGCGTACGAAGGCGTGATCGAAGGCGACCTCACCGAAACCGGCGTCGGCCTTGTCTTCACGATCGATTACGACAAGCTCGTCGGATTCACGCTGAAACCGGTCAATGAAACGAACGACACGGAGGCCACGAAATAAATGCGCTCTCTCGGCCGCAGCATCTCAATATGGTGTGCTCTGTGTGTGATGTGCTGTCTTGGCGCGATCTTGTTCGCCTCGTGCAGCAGCACATCGTCACTCCAGAAAGGCGAGAAGCTGTACACCGGCGCCGATCTCACGATGACGACGAGAGGCGAGATTCCGGATGAAGACGAACTGAGCGACCAGCTCGAACGCCTCATCACTCCCGATCCGAATGGAAAATTGTTCGGACTCTTCAGAGTGAAACTCTGGATGTACAACGCAGGCATTTTTAAAAAAAGCATGGGCGAACCTCCCGTATTGCTTCAATCAGTCCAACCCGACCGCGTTGCGTCGCGTATGAAATCGCTGCTCGAGAGCAAGGGATATTTTCTCGCGAACGTGCGATACAAGGTCAACGAGGAGGCGCAGAAGGCGAACATCGAGTACAAGGTCGAGGTATCGACGCCGTACGTGATCGACTCCGTCGTTGTGGAAGGCGCGCACGCGCCACTGCTCGATTCGATCCGGATTGTGATGCCGAAGACGCTGCTCCGGAAAGGCGTGCCATACGATCTCGCGACGCTCCGCGCGGAGCGCGTGCGCATCGATTCGGCGTTGAAGGACAGAGGCTATTTTTATTTTTCACCGGAGTTTCTTTATTTCAAGGCGGACAGCACGGCAGGCAGCAAGAGCGTCGATCTCTATCTCAATGTGAAGAAAGGCCTGCCCGAAGGCGCCGACCGCATTTATCAGATCGGCGATGTGTACATCAATTCCGGATATACGCTCACTCGCGATTCTGCCGCGGTGCTGCCGGCGGATACAACAATCGTCGACGGATTTCACTATGTCGATATCGACAAAAAATTCGATCCTCCTCCAATCACCCGCTCGGTGTATCTCCATAAGGGAGATCCGTACCGCAGGGAGAACCACGATCTGACGCTGAACCGTCTCATGAACCTCGGCGTGTTCAAATTCGTCAACGTCCGTTTCGAAGAACGCGATTCAGCCGATGTGCCGCGGCTCGACACGCAGGTGTATCTCACACCGCAGCTCATGAAGACCATCCGCTTCGAATTGCAGGGCGTGTCGAAGTCGAATAATTTTGCGGGTCCCGTCGTCAATTCAAGCTATCAGAACAAGAACCTGTTTAAAAGCGCGGTGCTCTTCAAGCTCAATCTTGAGGCGGGATTTGAAGCATCGATCAGCAGCAAGCAAGGCGGGAATTCGTACGACGTCAGTCTGAGAGGCGAGCTGCAATTCCCTCGGTTCATCACGCCGTTCGACATCGACGATGTCTCGAGCCTGTTCGTTCCGAAAACGCGCGTGGCGCTCGGATTTCGTCTGCTCGATCGACTGCAGTATTATCAGATGATTTCGGGTGACGCCACGTTCGGTTACACGTGGAAGGAATCGCTGAACAAGCAGCACGATCTGAATCCGTTCGCATTCACATTCGCGCGCCTCACGCGGAGGACGGACAAATTTACGGAACTGCTCAGAACGAATCCCTTCCTGCGAAAAAGCTTCGAAGAGCAATTCATTATCGGGCCGAATTATTCGTTCACGTACAACGATCAGCTCGACCAAACGAAGAAAAATCATGTCTATTTCAAGGGCAGCGCCGATTTTTCCGGGAATATCCTGTACGCGGCACAATCACTCATCACCGGGAAAAAAGGAACGTCCGACAATCCGCATATGATCCTCGGCACGGTCTATTCGCAGTACTCGAAATTCGATATCGACCTGAGGCATTATTATAATTCAGTCTCCCAGACCACGATGCTGGCGAGCCGGCTGATCGCTGGGGTAGGATTTCCGTATGGCAATTCATCGACGCTTCCGTATGTGAAGCAATTTTATATCGCCGGCAGCAACAGCATACGGGCATTCGAGCCACGCACGCTCGGACCCGGATCGTACCGGATTCCGGACAGTCTCGTCTCAAGCGCATTCAACGATCAGGCAGGCGACGTAAAACTCGAGGCGAATCTTGATTTCCGTTTTCCTATTGTCAGTATCGTCCGTGGAGCCCTGTTTCTCGATGCGGGCAACATCTGGCTCCTTCACGACGATCCCGGCCGTCCCGGCAGCAAATTTTCAACGAAAACGTTCCTGGACGAGATCGCTGTCGGCACGGGGTTCGGCATCCGCTTCGATTTGTCGTTTTTCGTGCTCCGGTTCGACATCGCCTGGCCGCTGCGCGTACCTTCAAATCCGCCGGGTGAACGATGGATCGCCGACCGCATCAAATTCTGGAATAGGGATTGGATGAAAAACAATCTTGTCCTGAACATCGCGATCGGATATCCATTTTAAACACAGGCCGATCTCGCCGGTTTTCCGTCTATCATATCTGAAAATCCGTTTTCAGCCGCTTCATTTCCCTGCCGTACAAGAAATGCGTCCTGCCGTCTGTAAGCAGCACAAAAAGCAAAGTCCTCCCTTTCTCTTACCCAAGGTGTCATTTATGCGAATTAGTGTTGCAGTTCTGGGAATTCACACAGAGTTATTTATCCGATTATCCGAGATACGTGCGAATTCATTGAATATTTCCACATTCTCTTTTTATTCTCCTCCCAATTCTGTGGCACTATTATTGCCAGTGTGTTTCACGGCAATCCACGATACACGAACCATCTTTTTTTAGGGAGGCATAATGAACAAAAAAATTGTTACCCTGCTTCTTTCACTATTCCTGGTTCTACCGGCGTTGGCGCAGATCACCGGCAGGATTAATGTGGTAGGAGTCCCTGACCGATATAAAATATCGAATAAGGCGCAATCCACACCAGGACTCTCAAACGTCGGAATCGGGCAACGCGTTGTTCTCGCCCCGGTCGTGTACGGTGGAGCAGGTGGTGCAAAAACAGCCGATACGCTCGTCGCTGTCAGCAGTGCCGTCTGGGCGATCACATCGGCACCCACGGGCTCGACAGCAACGCTTGCCGACACGAGCTCGGGCACACCATCCGGCATCATGTATTTCGTGCCTGATGTCGTCGGATCGTATACGGTGACGATGACGGCGACAACGCCGCTCGGCGCCGCAGCAATGGCCACAAAGATCATCAACGCCGCCACATTCGTCGGAACGGGCATTTCTGCTCCGCTCACGAACGGCGTTGCAACCGCCTGCGCAACCTGCCATCAGGGTACGCTTGCGCAAAATTTCATCGACTGGACATCGACAAACCACGCCCAGGCGGTGAAACGCAAATTGAATGAAACAGGCGGGCATTTCGGTACGTCCTGCATGTCGTGCCATGCAATCGGCTGGGACGGCGTTCCCACATCGGGCAACAACGGCTGGGACGATCTCATTGCCGGCATCGACAGCACATTTAAGAAATGGTTCCCCCCCGCACATGCGAACGGTCCCGGCACGTATGAAGGATTGGCCGCCGAATTTCCGAATCTGATGGCGCGTTCCGGCATCCAGTGCGAAAACTGCCACGGTCCGGCAAGCGAACATGCGAAGACCGGAAACAAGGCGCTGCTTGCGACATCGCAGTCGTCCGACGTCTGCGCTCCCTGCCATTACTCGAGCGACAGGCACGGCATCGGCTACCAGTGGCAGGCCACAGCCCATGCGAAGTCGACGTACGAAGGTACGCAACTGCAATACACCGATCGATTCCCGTGCGCACGCTGCCATACTTCACAGGGATATGTGAACGAAACGATCAACGGCAATGTTCAGCCCGCGGCCAAAGTCACAGGCGGCACGGTGTACGACAACCCGATGCCCGTCGGCTGCCCGACCTGCCACGATCCGCATAAGAACAACAATCCGTCGCAGATGACCGCAGGCGCCTACACATTCCCGCAGCTTCGCGTCTCGACCGTCGGCGATGCGTGTATCGGATGCCATACCACACGCATCAGCAGCCGCGGTCTCCATACATCGGGCCAGGGTCCGATGCTCATCGGTGCGGATGCTCCTTCGTTCTCGCTTGCCGTGATCGAAGCGTATCGCAGGAATTCGACGCTCATGGCAAACAATATGGGCAACTGGAGCGGATGGGAACTTCCCGGTTACACGTACGAGAACTCTTCGCACAGCAAGATCGAGGAGCGCTGCGTCGCCTGCCATATGGCGAAATCGCCATCCTATATTGCGAACGAAGCGGCAAACTTCTCGAAGGGCGATTCTCTCATGACGAAACTCGGACGCCACACATTCATGGTTAGTACCGTGCTCTCGAATGGCAAGACGTACATCAATCCGACCGGATGCGAGGAATGCCACGGCGAAGTGACGATCGAATTTGTCGAGAAGACGCAGGACAAGACGAAGGCGTTGCTTGCGACATTAAATGCGGCGTTGCCGAAACGCGACTCCACAGTGACGGCTTCGAATCCCGGTGGAACGCCGATTAATCCCGGCGACACGATCACGTGGCAGAACTCGTCGAAGACGCCGGCAAGCGCGAAGCGCGCATTGACTGTCGCCGAACGCGCTGCGGCCTACAACTATCAGTTCGTCACGAACGACCGCAGTTATGGCGTGCATAACTTCATGTATGCCAAGGGTCTGCTCGAATCGAGCATCGAACAGTTGAAACTGGGCAACGGCGCGGCAACGATCACACAGATCAAAGACGTCCCCGGCGACAACGGCGGCGATGTCCAGATCGTCTGGAATAAGTTCCCGGCCGAGTCGTTCAGCATCGGACGCCTGACCTCATACAGCGTCTGGCGCAGAGATCCCCTGCTTCCCGCACTGAACAAGTTCGGCAACACGGTGAAATCGTACGAGCAGATGCTCGCAACAGCCTCTGTGGGCGACAAGTACACGTTAGGCGGATCGGTCTGGACATTCGTCGGAACGGTTCCCGTGTCGGGCCAGACGATGTATTCATTCATCGCCCCGACGTTATTCGATTCAACAAAGACAGCCGGACAGAAATACACGACGTTCTTCATCGCCGGCAATACGTCCGATGGATCGAACACGGTCTACGCCTCGCCGGCTGACAGCGGATATTCGGTGAACAACCTGTTCCCGACTGCAGTCATGGGTGTGACAGGAACCTCGAGCGGCGCCGGTGTCGCCCTCTCGTGGAAACAATCGACAAATCCGCAGGATAACGATGTCGAGAAGTATGTCGTGTTCCGCAGTCAGACCGCCGGCTTCACGCCTGATCCCACTGCGCCGCTTGCAACAGTGAAGGCTCTTGCCTATACGGATGCGGCAGTGACAGCAGGCTCGACGTATTATTATCGCATCGCCGCGCTCGATAAGGCGGGCAACCTCGGCGCCTATTCAGGCGAGTTCAACCTGAAGGTGACGAACGTCGAAAAGCTGAACGGCATACCGACAGAATTCGCGCTCGATCAGAACTATCCGAATCCGTTCAACCCGAGCACGGAGATTCACTTCGCTCTGCCGAAAGAGTCGCACGTCACGTTGACGATCTATAACATCAGCGGCAGTGTCGTCCGCACGCTTGTGAATACCGAAATGGGCGCAGGGTATTACGGGATGACATGGAACGGCACGAACGATCAGGGCCATCAGGTGGCGTCCGGAATGTACTTCTTCCGCGTGCAAGCCGGCTCGTTCACCGCATCGAAGAAGATGATGCTCATGAAGTAACACGCTCCATCGCATCAGTTCGTCGGTAATAAAAAAGGCAGTCCGTGAACAAACGGACTGCCTTTTTTTATCACTCCGCTCCTCCCCCCCAGGCGGACGCGGAGCATCTTCTCTGTTATTCTTTCGCTCGCCCTCCGTTCGAACAACACAGATGCGCCGATCGCCCGATCATTTTGCAAGAATCATTTCCTGCGTGAGCTTCGTCCCCCCGCTTTTCAGCACGCTGATGTAGATGCCGGCAGAAAGTTTTGATGCGTCGAATTGCACCGAGTTCATCACACCGGCCTGCGCCGTTCCGTCGAACAGCTTCGCGACACGCTGCCCGAGTATCGAGTACACGTCGAGTGATGCTTGTCCGGTCGTTGCGACGGTGAATCTGATCGTTGTGGTCGGATTAAACGGATTGGGGAAGTTCGCATGCAGTTTGAATTCCGCTGCGACTGCGCCAACAGTGATCTCGATCGCTTCGGAATATTTCGAGCGACCGTCCCGATCGACTTGCTTCAGCCTGTATGCATACGTGCCGGGTGCACTGGTCTGGTCCGTGTATGTGTAGACGCGAGGCGTATTGACCGTACCGGCTCCCGGAACGAATCCGATCTTCGACCAGCCGTTCGCCAGCTTCAGTTCCACTTCAAATCCGTAGTTGTTCACCTCGCTTGCTGTCTTCCATTGCAGCTCGGCGTTATGTCCCTTTGCCGCCCCAATGAACGAGACAAGCTCGACAGGAAGCGCGCCATCCGACGAGAGCGGCCCGAAACTTGTCGTGCCATTCACGATCCCGGCAATGGACGCTGTTCCCGGATTTGCGACGGTGCGATAAATATTTTCAGTCAATGTAATTTCTCCGTTTGTTGATTGTACCTGAATGCCTGAAATGGTGAGCTCATCGATGGCGTTCTCACCGCTTGCGCCGTTATCTGTACTGAGCGTGACAGTAATCGTTGTGGCAGTCACTGCAAGCGATGCGCTTAAAATATCCCGGCCGGCCGTGAATCCCACTGTTCCTTGCCCCGGATTGAATACCCAATCAGTGGGAGCAGTCAGGATCAGCGTAACATTTGTTTGATTTTTCCCGAAATCACCCATTGCTCCTTCAGTGATTGTGATTGTTCCGATTGTCGTAAAACCCCGAAGAGCCGGATTAGTTCCATTCTGTGCTTTTGTTCCCGATATCCCCGTTCCCCCCGACGCGGGCGTCACAGTCACAGCAGCCGATGCGGTGAGCGCGCATAACAGCATCACGACGATGATCATTCCTGCACTACCAATTGTTTTCATTTCTGCCTCCCCTGGCTAATGAACGTAGCGGTGCCTCAGTGATTGTATGTGTGGTGATGTGAAGATGTATCCGTCTCGGCACATGAAATGATCCCCGATCCTCAGTACGCACATTGGGTGCACTGAAGACACACGAATCCCTTGACCGATTTTTTTCGATTTGAAATTACTAACGAAATGCTGTTGGAACTGTAGCGATTACTGAACCGAACCCTGCGAACTGCTCCCCGACGAACGTTGATGTGCTATTGATGTGACCGCTTTGCATGTTGATAGCTGAAACGTACGATCTGCTGCCTTCAAAGTCAAGTTAGAAGTTTCTAGTACCTCGACAAATCTACAGATCGGGCACCTGCGAGATGATCGGCATTGTCGGATCGGCATAGCCGACACAGCGTTGCAGCACGGCCCTGTCGTTGGCTGATCCGCCGAATCGCACATTCCCGTTCATATTCAGATCGGCATCGAAATATCCGGAAACGGATGCAAGTGCGTCCGTGAGTCCCGTGACGCGAAGGATCTCCAGCCTGTCATTGGCGTTTCCCGAATACGCGACAATGCCGTCCCGATTCGCATCTCCTCCGTGCATCCCATAGACTCCGCCGCTCAATGCTGCCATCGGATGTTCTCCGTATGCCTTCGATTGAGCAGTTGTAAAATCGTAATCAAGCAATCCTTCATGCACTGTGACCGGGGCCGCGCTCATCACGGGCAGATGATTTCTATGCCTCACGACGACGTAATATGATCCCACGCCAACAGTCTCGAACAGAAGCGGACTGATGCCGTCTGTGCCGACGATCTCGCCGACCTTCAGTATGAATCCCGTCTGCGTCTCGATACGATCAGTCGGGCTCTGCGAACCGCGCAATTCAACAATGACCCAGTCAACAACATTGGCATTCGGTATTGAAGGGACGCTCTTCGGAACATAGTGATACACAAACGGGTCGTACGCCTCTCCCGAATACAGAGGAATGTGCCCGGCCGTGTTCAGTCCTGTCGTCATGCCTCCGGCAGTAAACGGTCCGGAAAGATACGCCTTGATCGTTGCTGCAATACCGTCGCCTTCTCTCATGCATGCATGAAGTGAAGTCGCATGGAGCAGCATGAGTGCTCCGCAGAGCACGCAGTTCAGATTGACTCGTTTCATCGTGTCCTCCTCAAATGGTTGTGTGTCGTTGTACGCCGCAGCGTTATTTCGCAAGGACGAACCGTTTCGAGTCGGTAAAGACAGCGCCTCCATGCCGCGCCTGCATCCTGTAAATGTAGATGCCGCTCGGAAACGGCCTCGCATCGAAAGGAATGCTGTAGCTGCCTGCCTCCTGATCGCCCGAACACAGCACAGCCGCCTGCCGTCCCACGACGTCGTAGAGGACAAT